>DATJEQ010000442.1:0-6925 GCA_035496495.1 Polyangiaceae bacterium | reverse complement strand
GCCGTCCGTTACCACCACGAACACGCCTGAGCTCATAGCCCCAGCTTGTGAAATCTCGTGGCGCAGTTCCACGAGTCGCTCGGCTGTGTTGATGCCCCGCTTCACCGCGCTGTAAAGCGCCGTACCGTTGATTTGCACCAGGCTTGTGACGCGAATGGGATTATCGATAAAATCCTGCAGCGCGGTGTCGACTTGTTGCAGATTTGTTGTGGGCGGAACGTACTCTGCCACGCCGCGACCAAATACGAGCACCGACACGGTTACGGGCTGTTCGCCGGGCGGGCGCGCCAACTTAGAGACAAAGCCCTTCAATTGGCCGACTAAAGGCAGCAGCAAGTCGGGATTGGAGAGCACCGAACCGGACACGTCCACCGCCAGCGTGACGAATTGATCCACGCTTCTGGGGATGATCGTCGCCGCACTTTCGGTCAGATCGATCGGCTTATTGTCTTCAAGCAACTTGAATGCCTTCGCCGGATCTCCCAGCTCGTCTGGAGGCACGGGGACACCGCCGCAATACTCGACCTCAAAAAAAGAAGCGACAACCGGATCCTGGGCGTTGTTCGCCCGGCAGCCGTGGGTCACCGGACGCAGCTTGATGCACCCCGTGTCCAAGATGCACTCGAACTGCGTGCCACCGTCAATAGAAGCGCTGACAAACCCCGGATCACAATCGCAGTAGGCGCCCTTAACGTCTTCCACACAACGCTTAGTCCCCTCGCATAACGCCAAGCCGCAATTCGCTGCGATGTACTCATGACCTCCATCGCCGCCGTCCGTGGCAGCGTCGCGGCCGGTGCTCATGTTGGCATCGGGCGTGTGGTTGCCGGTGCTTGCTTCGGGCTGGGGAGTGGGGTGGTGCGTGGTCGTCGTGGTGCCGGAATCTCGGTGGCCGGACCCTGGGTTGTCTCCGAGAGCCGGCGGCTTATTGCCGCCGCCGCAGCCTCCGTAAACGAGCACCGAGCCGACGAAGCCAAGGACGATCAGGCGCGCAAATTTCATTTCAGCCCCTCCGAATGAACAAGCAAGTTCGGAATTCTAGCAATTTATACGCACGCTCGCCAGCTGTGCGTTACCCTCGCCCCGTGCACAGCAAATGCCTGCGAATCCTGGAGAAACGTCGACGCTGCGCTGTCGTTACTCTACTCTTTGTGAACGCCCTGTGCGGCTGCTCGGGTTCATCAACTCCGCCTGAGCGCAGCGCGCACGATGATCGTTCCGCAGCGAACCGTGCGCCCGCAACCACGCCGGCACGCCCAGAGGTGCCCAATACCGGTTCGCCTCTGCCGCCAACAACAACGGCAACGCCAGCGACCGTGGCGTCTCCAACGGCGCCCCCCGGTGCAGTGCCGCCAGCGACGACGACACCCACCGCCACAACAACCGCAGCGCATTTCCCGCCGCCGGACATTACGCCACCCTTTGAACGCACCGCACAGCCTGGCGATGGCCAATGGCGGCCAATGGGCGAATCCGGGGAGCACGCGCTCACCACGCCCCCGGTGTTGGTGCAAACGGTGATCCATCCGCATGCCAGCGCGGGTTTTCTTGAGTTGCACGTGGTCGCGATCGATCTGTCGCGCGTTTCACTGCACCACGTTGCCGGCACTGACGACGCAAATGTCAAACGCTTGCCCAAAACAGTGCAGCCAGGCCTCGTAGAAAGCACGCAACAGAATGTGCTCCTCGCGGTGTTCAACGGCGGCTTCATGGCGCAACACGGCGCTTGGGGCATGATGGATGCGGGGGTGACGCTGGTGCCGCCGCGTGACATCGGTTGCACGGTCGCCATGAGTGACGGTGTGGTGCGCATCGCGCCCTGGACCAGCTTTGCGCAAGAAGCACCACGTTTCGAATTTTTCCGCCAAACGCCGCCCTGCTTGCTCGATCGCGGCGAGATCCCCAAATCGCTGCTGTCCGGCAATGATCGCATGTGGGGCGGCAAGAATTTCCACGAAAAGACGCGCCGGCGTTCCGCAGTGGGGCTCGACGCCACAGGGCAAGTCTTGCTCTACGCGGTGGGCATCGAAGTGGAACCCGTGACCCTGGCGCGCGCCATGAAAATTGCCGGTGCGGAGCAAGCCGCTGAGCTCGATATCAATTGGAATTGGACGCGTTTCTTGCTGTTCGGCAACACTCCCGAAGATCCCAGCTTGCGCGTGACGCGGACGTTGCTGGAAGGCATGCCGCACAACAGCCATTCCTACGTCGGCCTTGCCGAGGCGCGCGATTTCTTCTACCTCACCCTTAAGTCTCAATGACTGGTAACTCTCAATGACTGACGCAATATGACGGATACTGGAGTAAACAAGGCTGCCGAACACGCCGTTTCCGCCTGGCCGCGCCCGTTGGAGCGGCTCAAAGGTTATCTGCAATACCCTGCCATTTCCTGCGATCCGGCTCATCATGGGGATGTGCGAGCACTGGCTGCGCGCATTGCAGCGGATCTGAAAAATGAATTCGGCTTTGAATCCCGCGTGTTGGAGTTGAAAGGCGCCCTACCCGTCGTTACTGCGGAGCGCCGCTCAAAGAATGCCAACGCCCCCACGCTGCTCATCTATGGGCATTTGGATCTGCAGCCCGTCAAAGGCGAACCCTGGACGAGCCCTCCGCACGAGCCACAAATTCGTGATGGCCGGCTTTACGCGCGCGGCGCAGCCGACGACATGGGCGGCTGGGTTTCGCACTTGGCTGCGGTGGAAGCGTGGCTCAACACGGCGGGTGATCTTCCGCTGCATGTAAAATTCGTGATCGAAGCGGAAGAAGAAATTGGCTCGCCCAACCTCGAGGCGTACATGGACCAATTCCCCGAAGCATTCACAGCCGATGCGATGGTGCTGACGGATTGCGAAAATCCCTCCACCGATATTCCGGGGCTTACAGTTTCATTGCGCGGCATTTACGAAGTGGAGCTGAGTTGTTACGCGCTGACGGCCGATGTGCATTCCGGCTTATGGGGCAACATGGCGCCCGATGCAGGAACCAGTTTGATCAAGCTGCTCTCGCGCATCATCGACGACGATGGGCGACTGAATCTGGGGCGACAACAGGCCCCCGCTCAATGGCGCACAGAAGCGGCAGCCGTTCCCATCACAGATGCGGTGATCCGGCAGGGGGCTCACTTGCGCGGCGACACTTCACCCTTACCCACGCTGGGGTTGCCCGCCGTGGAATGGCTGTGGCGCCAGCCCGCCGTCACGGTTCTCTCCACCACTTTCCCCCGAGCAACGGAGCACAAGAATGCCCTGCGTGAAAAAGCCAGCGCGGTGCTCTCGATTCGCATTGCCCCGGGGCAGACGCGCGAGCAGATGCGTCAATTGTTGGAAGAGGCGCTGCTCAAAGATCCGCCGGGCGGCGTGAAGGTGGAATTGACCGATCGCGGCGGTGGTTCGGAAAGCTGGCTCTACCAGCCGAAAGGCCCCGCTTTTGCCGCAGCCGATCGCGCCTATGAAAAGGCCTGGGGAAGAAAATTGTTGGCGGTGGGGGTGGGCGGTTCCATTCCTTTCGTGGCCTTGTTTGGCCGGCGTTACGCGCAATTGCCCCTGATTTTGAACGGTGTGATGGATCCGCAAACCGGCGCGCACGGGCCCGACGAATCCTTGAGCTTAGAAGTCTTCAAGAAAGCCATTCTGGCCAATGTGTATTTGATGGACGAGCTATCACGCGTCGATTTCGCTTAAAAGCAACCCATGACCACTCCATTTCGCCTCGTATACGTCACCACGCCAAGCCCGGAAGTGGCCCTGAACATTGGCCGCAGCGTGGTCAACAGACACTTGGCGGCGTGCGCGAACGTGCTGCCCGGCATGACCAGCGTGTATTGGTGGCAAGGCCAACTCAATCAAGACAGCGAGGTGGTGCTCATTCTGAAGACGCACGAAGATCGCTTGGCCGAGTTAACAACAGCGATCAAAGCCGCCCACCCCTCCGATACGCCATGCATCGTCGCGCTGCCGATCATTTCCGGCAACGAAGAATACTTGAGTTGGCTGCGCACCGAGACCCAGCTCGGGTGAGCGACCCAGCTCGGGTGAACGACACAACTTAGCTGAGCGACAGCAGCGTTTCCGCTAGCGGTGTAAAGTCAATCTCGCCGTCGGCGTTCTTCGTCGCGAACGGCAGATCCACAATTTGTATGCCCAAGGCGGCACATCGCTCAACATCAAGCGGCAGCGCGTACTTGAGGTTCTTGCTGTCGATCAGCACTGTACGCACCACATCGCGCACCGCCGCATCGGGTGCATCGGTGCGAACGGCGTGGATCAACCGCTCCACCGTATCGGCCAGCGTCATGCCCAGTTGTTCGGGATCTTTGCCCCAATTGGGCACGTAAATCTTGGGGCATGAAACAGAGGCGACAGCACGCCCAATACCTTGAGGTAATAAATTCGCGACCACGCTCGAATAGAAGCTGCCGTAGGAATAACAGATCAAATCCGCACTGCAGATGAGGCTCAGTGCGCGCGAGGTAGCCGACACTGAGACCGCCTCTTGCGACGACAGCCTGCGCGTGATGAACAGCTCTTCTATTGGTGCATCTATGGGCGCCACCTCTCTGCCGGTGATGCGGTGCTGGCCAATCAGACGCGTGCCGTTGCGCAACACGGCCGCGAGGTGCGCGTCCGCATCACAGCTGGGCGCCACCACCCCGCGAACGAGCAGCATTTGGCTGAAATACCAAAGCGCTGCAGCAATATCGCAATCGTGGCTCAGGTAGGCCGAGGTGATCAGCAGATTCCCAATGTTCGCGCCGCGCAGGTTAAAATCCCTGGGCAACAGGGATGCGAAATGGGCCAGGCTCTGGCGCACTGTCTTACGAATTGAATCCGGCAGCGCCGTCATTTTTTCGTGGCTTGCAGAAGCTAATTGCAAAAGCTCCGAGAGCAGCTGCTGTTCACTGCACTGCTGTGGCAAGCGATAGGAAAACAGCCGGTAGATTGCGCTGTTGGCTTGCACACTTTCATCCGCCAATGCCAGCAAGCGATTGCGTAAATCCCCCACCGCCAACATGTTAAATGCGCGACGGATTTCGGCTGAGCTGCCCCCGGAATCAAACGGCGTGATCAGGTGAATGGAATTGTGCGTGTAGCGCTTGAGTTGGCGGCTCAAGGGGCGCAATGCCGTGCCGCCGCTGAAGAACAGCAAATTGGGGCCAAGCGCGGGTGCTCGGAGCAATGTGTCGCAACGCGCTCGATCGATCACGGATTCCACCACCTCGATCAACGACTCACGGCGTTGCTTTCACATGGGCATTCACAAGCAGATCGAAAGCCCGGTACACCAGCGCCCCAACAGGCATCACCTCTTTTGGCCCGCCCTCGGGATCGCCGCGCAGGTAACGCAGCTCATAGCCTTCTTTGGTACGCACCACGAAGCACCCGGCGTTGCTCACGACGCGGCGATTCTTGCGCGCCCAAGCCCCGTCGTCGGGCACCATGTGTACAGACAAGCGCGCACCGCCTCCGCGCGCTGCATAAATATAGAGCAGCGTGCTCCCCAGGTTCAGCGTCAGGTAAGCCAGCCATGGCGCTTTGGGATTGATCGCTCCCTCTGGGTTGGGGCCAACGACACCGACAGTGACACCGCTCTTCTTGCTGAGTTCTGCGGCGCGCAGTTCGACTTCCTGACGGATATCCGTCATCACGCGCGGCGCGATCGCCAGCACCCATTGCTCGAATTCTCGACGGCGCGCTTCTTCTTCTTCGGGAGGTAAGCCCCGCTCCTGCCCCTGTTGCAGGTCGCGCACCTTGGCAAACAACTCTTCCCAGCGCAGCATATTCGGCTGCCCTTGGATTACCGCCTGCGGGCCCCGCCGCCTAGTGGCCTTTGCGCTGTTGCCTTGGTGCCGGCGGCTTTGTGCTGGCCCTTCGTCCGACGACGATGCCGGCGCATGGAAATGCCACAATCGCCCCGGAGTTCTGGCTTTGCACCCTTCGCGATTTTTCGGCCCGCTCAGGCCGCCCAGTACGATTATTATGGCGCCCCGTGGCAGGGGAAGAAGCGACATTACGGGTGCTGGATCTGCTCCGTCGAGAGCTGCGGGCGGCGAGTGTCTATTTGGAGTTTGGGGGCACGCCTCGCTTGGAGCCCACAGTAGTGAGCCAGGCCTTGGATGAACATTGGCGCGTGGTCGCCGTGTTCACTGAGCCAGCACCCGCCGACACGCGCGAGCGGCTCGCGAGTTTGCTGGCCGCGTTTTCGAACACCCGCCCCAGCCTCACGCCAGTCGCCCGCGCCATTGGTCGACCGCCGGCGGAGCGGCGTTTGGACGAAGAGCTGGTGCGTTTGCAAGATCTGATCGGCGCGAAGGTCTCGCTGATCATCGACGAATCGTCACCGATCATCTGGGGCGCTTCAGCACTGCGTGAACACCGTGTGGATGTGGACTTCTTACAAGCGCTGGCCGCAGCCGCATCCCCTATCGACTCTGCGCTCAAAGATCTCGCTATTCATTTGGGCGCAAGCGACTCGCCCCAGGCCCGCACCCCACTGGATCCCGAGCTTGAGCGACTGCGCGCTAGTTCTCACCCGCTCAGCGCCGACGAATGGTACCTCTGTTTATTGGCTGCCTTGGCGACGGCGCCTTTCCGCAGTCGGCGTCAGAAAGAAGCGCGGGCGCGCCGGGTGGTGCAACCGCCCCCCATTGGCTACGTGGCCCAGCCGCTCGCCTCGCAGTACGTGCTCTTGTTCGTGTTTGACGAGCCGTTTTCCCAGCTGCACGCGGAGGCCACCGCGGTGCACTCGGTACCCTACTTGGAAAAACTTATCGGTGAGTTGCCGCCCATCGATCCCGAAGGCGGCGCGAAAGCCGTACGCAAAGCAAACCTCAAGCTCGTCTAGCCAGCGCTAACTGCGCAGCGCTAACTGCACAGCGCTAACTGCACAGCGCTACTTGGACAGCGCCTCAGCCAAGAGTGCCGCAGCG
>DATJEQ010000441.1:0-19021 GCA_035496495.1 Polyangiaceae bacterium | reverse complement strand
CGAAACGCACCGCATTGTAAACCTTATTGCAGAAATGCCGATGCCCTTCGATGCGCTTCGGGCTCAAGGCAATGCGACGTGCTTGCGGCGAATAACTACACAACGCGAAACGCAGCGCATCGCCCCCGTAAGCCGGAAACCCGGCGCCCATCTGCGCAGTGGAGGGATAAGATTTCTTAAACTTTACCAGCGCTTCGTCCAGCGGCGCACCGGGCAAGGCCTTAGCCACCACAGCGTTGAAGTCAGCGCCATGGATCAAATCGAGCGGGTCAATCGTGTTGCCCTTGACCTTACTCATTTTGTCGCCGTTCTCGTCGACCACCAATCCATGCAGCAGAATCCGACGAAACGGCACTTCGCCCATGAAATGCAGCCCCATCATCATCATGCGCGCGACCCAGAAGAACAGGATGTCGTAGCCGGTCTCCATGTCGCTCGCGGGGTAGAAGCGCTTGAGTTCCAGCGTCTCTTTTGGCCAACCCAGCGTCGAGAAAGGCCACAGTCCGCTCGAGAACCAAGTGTCGAGCACATCCGGATCTTGAGCAATATTCTTGGACTGACACTTCGGGCACTGCGTCACAGCGTCGTCGCGAGTCACTGTGATGTGCGCGCAATCCGCGCAGTGGAAAGCCGGAATCCGGTGCCCCCACCACAGCTGACGCGAGATGCACCAATCCTGAATATTGGTCAGCCAGTGATCGTAGGTTTTGACCCAATCTTCCGGCAAAATCTGAGTCCGCCCGTCCTTCACCGCCGCGAGGGCGGGCTTTGCCAAGGGCTCCATCTTCACGAACCACTGCGTGCTGATGATCGGCTCGACCACCGTGTTGGATCTTTGACAACGCGGGATTTGCAGCGTGTGCGGCTTGCTGCCGCGCTCCAAGCCCAACTCGGCGAGCGCACGCTTCACGGCCTTGCGCGCTTCGGGCACTGTCTTGCCTTGGAATTGTCCGGCTTCGGCGTTGAGTGTGCCGTCCAGATTGAGGATGTTGATCTCCTGTAAGCCGTGACGCTTGCCCGTCGCAAAATCGTTGAAGTCGTGCGCCGGCGTCACTTTCACCGCGCCTGTTCCGAAGGCCATGTCGACCAGAACCGCATCGGTGATCACTGGGATCTTTCGATCCACGAAAGGGTGCTTCAATGTTTTGCCGTGCAAATGCTTGTAACGCGGATCGTCGGGGTGCACGGCTACAGCGGTGTCGCCCAACATCGTTTCAGGACGCGTGGTGGCCACAACCAACTCATTCAACGAGCCCGCTGCCGCGTCGTTCACCAAGTAGGCGAACTCGTACATCTCACCGTTGTTCTCCTGATTCTCCACCTCCAAATCGCTGAGCGCGGTGCGGCAGTCGTGGCACCAATTGATCAGGCGCGTCGCCCGGTAGATCAGGCCTTCTTCGTGCAACCGCACGAACGCCTCTTTCACTGCCAGTGAAAGATCGGGGTCCATGGTGAACTTGGTGCGCTCCCAATCGGCGGATGCGCCCAGCACCTTCTGCTGCTCCACGATGCGCCCGCCACTCTCGGCCTTCCACTGCCACACACGCTCTAAGAATTTTTCACGTCCCAGATCGTGACGGCTCAACCCTTCGCGGCGCAATTGCCGTTCCACCACCGCTTGCGTCGCAATACCCGCGTGATCGATGCCCGGTTGCCACAGCGTATTGTAGCCGCACATGCGATGATAACGCGTCAGCACATCTTCAATGGTGCCCGTGAGCGCGTGCCCCATGTGCAGCGAGCCCGTGACATTGGGCGGTGGCATCGGGATCACGTAAGTCGGCCGCGTGTCGTTCGCGTTAACCCCCGCACGAAAGACCCCCTGCTCAGTCCAAAACTGGTACCAGCGCGGTTCAATCTCGTTCGGTTCGTAAGGTTTCAGCGGCTCGCTCATGGGCGGCCAAGGCTACCCGCAGAATCGGAAATTGCACTCCCTTTGTAGCTTCTCTAATAGAAATTCAAGCCAGTAAGGCAGATCGCGCCAACTGGACCATTGCGCCGCGCCTTGCTGCGTCGTGGGGCACGCTGCCTCGTTTTCCTGGCGGAAGTGTTCAATCCAGCCGGGCACGTTTAATGCACCGATTGTGCGTTGGAGGTGACTTATGGAGCATGACGAAGTCGAAGAAGACATCCTGGAACTGGAGCAGCGTTACTGGCAGGCGATGAAGGAGAACGACGTGACTACGGCGCTGCAGCTCACGGATTTTCCGTGCATTGTCAGTGGGCCACAGGGGATTGGCAGCATCGACGAGCAGACCTTCATGAAAATGATGAGCAACCCGTCGTACAGCATTCAAAAGGCCGACATGCAGGGCGGCGCCAAGGTGCGCCTGTTACGTGACGATGTGGCGGTGGTTGCCTACAAAGTGCACGAAGAACTCACCGTGGAAGGCAAGCCTGTGAAACTTGACACCACGGATTCGTCGACTTGGATTCGTCGTGACGGGCAGTGGTTCTGTGCGCTGCACGCCGAGTCGATCATGGGCGACCCATACGGTCGCGATCGAGCGCAACGCCAAACTCCTGCGGGTGACCACGAAGCGCGCGGCCAGGCAAAGCAAAATCAGCAAGCGCAAATTCAGGAAAAACAAACGTTCTCCGACGACGAACACGCTATTCGCGAGCTGATCGACTCGTGGATGGCGGCCTCGAAAACAGGGGACGTGCGCAAGCTGCTGACCATGGTGACCGATGATGTGATGTTCATGGTGCCCGGCCGCCGACCGATGAGTAAGGAAGCTTTTGTTGTTGCTGTGCAGGCCAGGCAGGGCTCCGCGGTCGACTCTTTAGCCCAGATCAAAGAGATCGAGGTGATGGGAGATTGGGCCTGGTGTCGAGTGCACCTGACGGTAACCCTCACGCCTCCGGGCGGAAAGCGGACGACACGCTCGGGCTTCACGCTCACCGTGCTGCGCAAACAGTCTGGCAAGTGGCGGATCTTCCGCGATGCCAATCTGATGATGGAGGAATAAAACGAATGCTGCTGATTATTGGGGCTCCATCTGAAGCCCCAATGCAGCGGCGTTTGAGGGCGCGATGAATCGCGCCCGTACGGCGGCAATGCGCATCGTGGTTATTCGGCCGTGAGGCGGCGGATCTCTTCTTTGATCAGGGTCTCGGCCAGCACCGGCACAACTTCCCACACCACTCGCTCGACCACGTCGCGTGAGAGCGCCATCACGGCTTCAACCTGTGCGGCGGAAAGCCCCAACCCCGCGAGTTGCTCTGCGGAAATTCCGGCTCCAGCAGCACCACTTGCCGCGTGTGCGACGGCGGCGGAAGCAGCCGGCACTGCGGGCAGCGCGCTCTTCGGCTTTGGCGGCGGAGTGGAAGTCATGCGCCGCGCCGGTGCGGGCGCCGCGGACGGTCCGCGTAATTGCACGGGCGGCGCCGCGCTCACGTGGGAAGACTTAGGCAAATTCATTGCGGCCGCGACATTCGAATGGACTGCGGGCGCAACAGCTGGAGCCGGCGCAGGCGCCACAACGCCGGTGGCCAACCGATTCACTTTGTCGATCAGTTGCTGGGTGTCGAATGGCTTGTCGATGTAATCGTCAGCGCCGGCCGCTTCGCCGCGCGCGGCATCATAAGGGATCTGCTTGCTCCCCAGCACAATCACCGACGTCTGCGGGCTACGCGCTTTGATCTGTCCGCACAGATCGTACCCGTTCTGATCCGGTAGGGTGACGTCAACCAACGCGATCACGGGCGCTACGCTGCCGAGTTTGCTCAGAGCGTCTTGAGCGCTCTCTGCCAGCACGACCTGGAACCCCGGCTCACCTGCAAAGGTGATTTCGAAGACCTTGCGCAGCGTCTTGCTGTCATCGACTGCCAAGAGGGTTGTGGTCAAAATGCCTCCGTCGGATGCGAAATGAGTGCCAGACCTAACATGCTAGACCCAAAATAGCCGCTTTCGGCGGCATCACAGGCGCTCGCTGCCGAGCTTTGAAACCCCTGAGATCGCGCCGGAGTGTAGCGCGGGTGTACCCTGCAAGGTCCAGCTTTTTGCTTTTTTGTTAGGGGTTTAGCTCGCCCGCGCAGTTATTGAAACACCGCCCGACTTCGGCGTTTTTGCTGGCTAAGATCTCGCCTGGGCCTACCATTTCCGCCAGGGAGGCGGCCTTGACCTTGTGGGGTGGCAACGCTAAAGCCCGCGGCATGAAAATGTTTGGTCTGCGTTCGCTTTCCCATGCCCTGCTCGCGATTTCGCTGGGGGTGATGGTCCCGCGGCTGGCCTCTGCCCAGACCAAGCTGGCCGTGGTCGACACCCAACGCGCGGTGATGGAGACGGAAGATGGCCTGCGGGCAGCCGCAACCTTGAAGAAGCTGTTCGAGAGCCGTCAACGCGAACTCGATCAACGTCAGAACGATCTGCAGAAAGAGCGCGACGACATTGAGAAGCAGCGCGGGGTGCTCAGCCAAGATGCGCTGCAAAAGAAGGTCGACAAGTGGCAAGGCGAGATGGCCGAAATTCAGTCGACCTTTGTCGAGTACAACAAAGAGCTGCAAAAGAAACAGTCAGAGATCACTCAGCCCATTTTGGAAAAGGCGATGAACATCATCCGTCGCCTGGCCACCCAGGGCGGTTACGATCTGGTGCTGGAGAAGCAAATGGTGCCGTACCACCGCAGCGATCTGGATCTGACCGATCGCGTGATCACCATGTACAACGCGGGTGAAGGTGGCGAGACCAAAGGCGCGGCTCCTGCTTCCGGTGCCCCCGCAGGCAAGACAGCCCCTGCCGCCCCCGCTGCTCCCAAAGCTAAGTGAGCATCCGCTCACCGCTCTACTTCTTAAACATATCGCTGAACGCTTTTTCGAATTCGTCTTCGTCGCCGCCGCCGCGTGAGGCCGCCGGCGGTTTGCTCACTCGCGGCTCCAGCGCAGCGATCTTCTGCTGCACGTCGCGATAAGCCGGATCGCGGCGGGTGATCTTCTTAAAGTAATAGAGAGCATCTTCTTTGTTGCCGGTCATCTCGTAGATGCCGCCCAGGTCGTAATACAGGTTCATTTCCTGCTCGACCGTCTTTTGCTTTGAACTCAGGCCGCGCAAGAAGGCGTCAGCCGCCAATTCCAGATCGCCCAACTCTAATTGGATGCCACCGATCATCGAGTAGCACATGCACTCTTTGGCAGGATCGCGCGCGGCCATTTCGAATTCGTTGGCCGCGTCCTTCAAGAGCCCCATCTCTTTGTACGCCACGCCCAAGTCGTAGTGCGTCGAGCTGTCTCCCTCGGAGACTTGTTGGCGCACGCCTTCTTTGAATTTGGCGAACACCTGATCCACGTCAACTTGCTCTTCGGCGTCGGCGAAGCCGGCTTGAGCCGCAGGCTGTGCCAGCGCATCGAGCGATGCGGCAATATCGAACGCCTGGTCGTCTCCCGCGGGTGCACGTGAGGAGCGACGCCCCATGCCCAACCCGGGCAACGTCCCCGGCAGCGAGTGGACGCCGAGTTCGTTCAATTTTTCGCGCAATAACGGATGATTCGGAGTGCGTGCCCATTGATCGAGCAAAATGCTCTTCGCGTCTTCCACCATGCCGCGCGCGACAAAGAACTCCGCCTCTTCCAGCACCAGCTCAATGGCCTCCGACGCCCCGGCGTCGCGCGCGGCTGCACTGGAGCCGGCGGCTTGAGGCGCAGGCGGCTTGCCTGCACCACGCCCTGCAGATTCATCCAAATCGAAGGAAGGCAACGGCACGTCACCGCCGGCCTCAGCCAGCATCGCAGTGGCCTCAGGGTGACCGGGCTCCGCCTCCAGAATTTGCTCAAGAACGGGCCACGCTAATTCGGGCTGGCCACTTTGAACGTGCAGGCGGCTTAAGGCGAGCATCGCTTCAATGGTGCCTTCTCGATCCCCCGCTTCTGCCATCAACTCGATGACGCGCTCGCGCAGTTCACGCGAACCGGGATTGATCTCGAGCGCGATCTGCAGCACTTCAACGGCCTTGGTGT
Organism: Polyangiaceae bacterium; assembly: GCA_035496495.1. Taxonomy (GTDB): domain Bacteria; phylum Myxococcota_A; class Polyangia; order Polyangiales; family Polyangiaceae; genus SZUA-265. The sequence goes on along the minus strand of DATJEQ010000441.1, from coordinate 13,066 downwards.
GAAGTCGCAGTCGACGAAATCCCTCTGCGTCTTGCAAGGCGCGCTGCGCATGCGCCACGACGTCAATTCCCGCGCGGCTGTCGACCTCTTCAACCGCTTCCACACCTTCGTCAATTTCAACGTGCTCGTCGGCGTCTTCAACGACGCTGATTTCTGAAATTTCTTCCGCAACGTCGACGCTCTTCTGAGTTGCTCGAGGGGCTTCTTGCGGCAACTCGCTCAAGCGACTGAGCGCGCGCACCTGTTCATCGTCGGGCGCCACGTGCTGCAAATGACGCACCAACTTGCGGTACAAATCCGCCTTGCCCAGCTCGCGGGCAATGCGCGCCATCTCTTTCTGCACCTCGATGGCCTTCGATTCTTGACCGATGGCCGTGAACGCAGCAGCGAGCAGCTCAAGTGTTCCCAAATCGCGCGGATCTTGCTGAAAACAAACTTGTAGCTTGGCGAGCGCGTGCAGTGCATCTTGCTGGCCGCCCTTGCGTAAATACAAGTGAGCCGCCAACTTGGCGAAACGCATATCGGCGCGAAAATGCAAAATGCGTTCGTACACTTTGAGCGCGTCGTCTTCGCGATTGGCCTTGATCAAGAGATCCGCAGCCACCCCGAACGATTCGATCGCTTCATCCAGGGATTGAACGCGGCAGCACGCTTCAGCTAGCCGCAAATGAGGCAACGGGTTGCTGCTGTCGAGCACCACCATCTTGCGGTAGATCTCGATGCCATCGCGCTCGCGCCCCGCTTTTTGGAAGCGGCCAGCGATTTCGTCATACGCCGCCAGCGCGTCACTGGTCAGCCCTAGCTCAGCGTAGATCTCGGCAAGCCTTGGTACGATGTGGCTGTAGCGATCGGCCAGCTGAGGCACGTGCCGCTCAATGAGTTCACGGATCTGCTTGTAGACCGCGATGGCCTTCAGGGCGAACCCCTGGCTCGCGTAGAATTGCCCAACCCGATCGTACGTCGCGATCGCCTCCGGGTAGGCCTGCATGCGGGCCTGTAAGTCCCCGATTTTGAGCAAAGTACGGGCGTCGTTCGGATTATCCGCGATCAGTCGTTGGTACTCGACTATCGCCCGGTCGTACCTCTTGCGGTCTACGTACTTCTGGGCGGCTTGGAGTACCTTCTCGCGCTCGATCGCCAATGCGCCTCAAATCGGGTGGGGGTTCGTGCTGCGGACTTTCACTCAAACGCGCGAGTTCGCAGAATTCCAAGCCAATTTATGGGTCTAGGTCACGGGTGGTCAAGTGCTAATTCGGCCCGTGGTTCAAGCTATGCGCCAACTTCCCGCCGGCCACTGTAAGTTACGTCATTTCTGGCCTCACTTCCAGCACCGGCTACTGTGACTCACCCCAACGCTGCCCCAAGATTTTCCTGCCCACTCACCGGCTTGCCAGCGCAGCACAGGCGGATCATGGTCTTCCGTGCGCCCACGGGGCCGTTCTCCCAATGTCCGAATTAACGATGGAAAACAAAGCAAGAGCACCCTTCGCCCCCGGTGGTTCGTTGGGGATCGACATGCAGAGCTGCCAGCGCCTGCTCGCCATCGCGCTCGAGAACGGCGGCGATTATGCCGATTTGTTTTTTGAATACCGCGCCAGCGCTCGCTTGGGTTTCGAAGAAGGCATCGTGCGCAGTGCGGCCCGCGGAACGAGCTTAGGCCTCGGTGTTCGTGTGCAAATTGGCGAAGCGACAGGCTACGCCCACACCGAGGATCTTTCTTGGGAGGCGCTCAGCCGGGCCGCTCGTGTTGCCGCACAGATTGCTGCTTCTGGCAAATCGTGCGCGCCAGTGAACCTGAGCGCGAGCGCCGTCGCCCATCGCTATGATTTGGGTCGGACGACATTGGATGTCGACGGTCAGCAGAAGGTGAAGTTGTTGCAACGCGCCGCGCAAGCGGCCATGGCGTTCGATTCACGGGTGGTGAAAGCAGAGGCTTCGTTCGCCGAGGAGGTGCGCGAGATCCTGATCGCGACCAGCAGCGGTGCGTATGTCTACGATGTGCAACCGCTGATGCGATTTGGTGTGCGTGCATTGGCTGAAGGCGCCGGGCGTCGCGAAGCGGGCAGCAGTGGCGGTGGTGGACGCATGACGCTGGGTTATTTTGATCACAAGTCACCTGAGGAACACGCCACTGCGGCCGCCAAGCAAGCGATCATCAATCTGGATGCTCGCGAAGCGCCCGCGGGGCAAATGGTGGTGGTCTTAGCTCCGGGCGACAGCGGCATTCTGCTGCACGAGGCCATCGGTCATGGCCTGGAGGCCGATTTCAATCGCCGCGGCACGAGCAACTATTCCGGGCGTGTGGGCCAGGAGGTGGCCAGCTCGCTGTGCACGGTGGTGGACGATCCGACGCTGCTACAAAGTCGTGGGTCGATCAATGTGGACGACGAGGGCGCTGAGCCTCGCCGCAGTGTGCTGATCGAAGATGGCGTGCTGCGCGGTTACCTGCATGATCGGCTCTCGGCGCGGTTCTTTGGGGTGCAGCCCACGGGCAATGGTCGCCGCGAGAGTTTTGCCAGTATTTCCCTGCCTCGCATGACGAACACCGTGCTCCTCGCGGGCGCTCACGAGCCCGAAGAAATTCTAGCCTCAGTGAAGCGGGGCATCTTCGCCAAGAGCTTTGGCGGGGGCCAAGTCGATATTTCCAACGGGGATTTCGTGTTTTCTCTGACGGAAAGCTACCTGATTGAGGACGGGCAAATTACGGCTCCGCTCAAGGGGGTGAATCTTATCGGCAACGGTCCGGAAACATTGCGCGAGGTATCAATGCTCGGCAATGACGTCATGGTTTCCGACGGAATATGGACGTGTGGCAAGGACGGTCAGAGTGTGCCCGTGGGGGTTGGGTGCCCAACCGTGAAGCTCGCCAAGATCACAGTCGGAGGCACCGTTGTCGGTTAACACCCCCGCCCGCGTCACTTCCTTCGTTGCGGTAATCGGTCATGGCCCGCTGCTCGAGCGGGAAGACGGCGCCGCCACCACGCTGCGAGCACTGGGCGCCAACGTGCGCACTTTGGATCTGTGGGATGACCCCATGAATCTGTTCGCTCAAGACAACGAACTCGGTGAATCGCGCCCACGCGCGTTGTTGTTCGAAGCGCTGGATCGGCCCGATCTCGCAATCGCCGCGTTGCGCGCCGTCCGCAAAGAGCAACTGTTCGACAATGTGGGCACGCTGATCGCGGTCACGGTGGGGCAGATCGCACGCATTGAGCCCTCGTCGGGTTTCGATGATTTCGTGCTGCATCCGTTCGTGCCCGAAGAGCTGTACGGGCGCATTCGGGCGGTTGAATGGCGCCGCAGCGAGTTCGCCACTGAAGAACGCCACAAGCTTGGGGGCCTGGTGATCGATCGCTCAGGCCATGAGGTGACGCTCGATGGTCGCTCCATTTCGCTGACCGCCAAGGAATTCGCGCTGCTCGCCTACTTGTGTGATCGACGTGGCAAGGTGCTTTCGCGCGATCACTTGCTGGCCCGAGTGTGGGGCAACCGCTACGACGGCGGGCCGCGCACAGTCGACATCCATGTGCGCCGCTTGCGCGCCAAGTTGGGCGACGCCCTGCCGCTCGAAACCCTGCGCGGCTCCGGCTACAAATTGCGCGCCCCCGACGGCGAAGGCTAAGGCTTCAGGCGGTGCGTTTGAGCACCAAGAATATGCCGGCCAGCACCAGTGTTGAGCCAACAGCGGTGGCGGGCGTGAGCGGTTCGCCGCCAAATAGGGCACCGACCAAAAGAGCGATGGCGGGAGTTACGAACGATACGATGCTCAGGCGATAGGCGGGAACGTGGCGCAGCAGCCACAGGTAAACGCCGAAGGTGACGACCGTTCCTGGGATGGCGAGATACAAAATGCAGAAAATCGCCAGCGGTGTGATGTGCAGCGCTGCACCGGACTCACGCATGAAGGCGAGGGCGCCCAAAATAACAGCGCCGATCCACATGCTGTCGCGATTGAGAATCAGCAGATTGGCGTTGTGTGCGGTTTTCTTGATCAACAGCGTCGGCACGGTGACCAAGATCGGTGAGCTCAGCACCAGCAGGCCCATGGGGATCGCGGCGCTGCTGAGCGAAGCGATGTCGGTGACGAACAAGGATGCCACGCCCAAGAACGCAATCCCCATGCCCAGCCATTGGCGCCCGCTCAGATACGCGGATTTGACGATGAAGTGCGAGGCCAGCGCAACGCACAGCGGGAATACCGCCCACAGCACGCTCACTAAGCCCGACGGAATGATCGTTTCACTGACATAGACCACCGCGTAGTTGAAGCCGAACTGCAGCAGCCCTTGGCTCACCACTGCTGGCCAGGGCGGCCGCGCCTTACTCTCACGGTGGCGTAAGAGCCAGACCAGCGCCGCCATGCAGCTGCCCGAAATGACAAACCGCAATGAAGCACCGGTGAACGGTGGCACGTCGCGCAGCCCCAGCTTGATCACCAGCCAAGTGCTGCCCCAAATCAGGCACACCAACGCTGCCAGGCAGAAAACAGTTAAGCGAGAGGGCGCGTTCGCCGGTGGGGATCGAGCCTCATTCATTGCGCAGCCGTGTTATACAGGATGAACGGCTTTGTGGGGCACGGCATACCGCGCCCTTACGTGGTAAGGCGCGGCGGTATATGTTGGGCACGGCGAGCCGCGCCCGTACACGACGGAAGTGCAGTTCAAATGTTAGTTGTCTCAATTGGTTGTCCCGCGGGTATTGGGCCGGAGGTTTCTGTTCGCGCGGCGGCGCAGTTGCGCGGTGAGGCCTGTGTGCTGGTGGGCGATTGGGGCACCATTGAACACGCCGCGCAATTGGCGGGCGTCTCCCCCAAGCGCTTCACGGCTTATCGCGAGGGTAAGCTCGATGCGCGCAAGATTCATATTTTGGGGGTGGGGCCGAAACTCGAAGTTAAGGATCGGCAAAGCGAGCGCGTCACGCCGAATGCCGGCCGCGCACAGCTCGCGTACATCGAAGCCGCCTATGAGTTGGCTAAGTCTCAGCGCGGCGCTGCGCTGGTCACCGGCCCCGTGAGCAAGGCAGCCATTGCGGGCTGTGGCCTTGTGCGTGCGCGTAAGTTCTTGGGTCACACTGAATGGCTGCAAGCGATGGATGGAGCGAACGTGGCCATCATGTGCTTCGCTTCCAAAGATCTCGTTACCAGCTTGGTGACAACGCATCTGCCGCTCAGTCGTGTCTCAGGAGCCATCACCAAAGAGAAGGTGTGCGCAGCGACAGTGCAACTCGGCAAATTGTTGCAAGCTATGGGGCGCGTTCAGCCGACGGTATCAGTGTGCTCATTGAACCCGCACGCTGGCGAAAGTGAGCTACTGGGCAAAGAAGAGGCGCGGGCGATTATTCCGGGAATCGCTCTGGCGCAGAAGCAACTGGGGAAAAAGGTGACGGTGCAAGGGCCCATTGGCGCGGAAACGGCCTACCGCAAAGCCTACGCCGCGCGCGGCAAGTCCAGTGCACCGGGCGTGGTTGCGATGTACCACGATCAAGCGACAATACCCCTCAAGTTAGTGTCATTCGGTGAAGCGGTGAACGTCACTATGGGCTTGTCCATCGTGCGCACCAGTGTGGATCATGGCACCGCGTACGACATCGCCTGGAAGGGCGTGGCCGATGCTTCAGGCATGTTGAGTGCAATGCAGCTCGCGCAGCGCTTACTGACCGGCGCGTGATTTCGTGCCCCCGCGGCGCCGTGACGGCGACGCAAGGGGGCACCCCGCGAGCGACGAAGGAGCGGAGCGGGACGGCGAATCATTGCCCCAGCACGGGGGCACCTCGACCTGTAGATTGTGGAGCCGAGGGGGATCGAACCCCTGACCTCCGCACTGCCAGTGCGGCGCTCTCCCAGCTGAGCTACGGCCCCTGGAGGGGGGCGGGAGCCTGGCACGGCGCGTCGATGAATGCGAGTGGCATTTATCCAAGCGAACGGCGTTCCACTGGCGGCCTTTTGCTGTGCGGCTGTACAGTCTTTCACGGGGCCTGCCGAGCGCCCGGCGCAGCCGCGAAATGGGTTTACTGTGCTGCTTTGACAGGCGCGGCGGGAGCTTGAGCGCTTGCGGATTCGGCTGCCGTTGAGCTGGCGCTCGTTGGCCCACTGCCATCACGAGTCGCTGCGAAAGCGATGATGGCCAAGAGAAACAGTGCAGCTCCGAGCAGTGGCAACCACAGGGGAGTGGGCGGCTCATCGGGTGCCAGCACCTCTTCGCCTTCTGAACTGGAATGGGCCTCTTGCACGACGCACCTTCTAGCGATTCGGCTCTGACGGTCAAGGGGCAATTGCGAAAGGCGCAGGCGCGCTGTTACCCTGGTAAGACACCGCCCCGGCGCTGGTCGCACCCCGAAGCTCAGAACTCGCATGGCAACTGCCCAACAACGCTACCGAGTACTTGAGCGCATCGCCGCCGGCGGCATGGCGGAAGTCTTTCGTGCCGAAAGTGCGGGACTAGAAGGCTTCAAAAAGATCGTCGCGATCAAGCGCGTGTTGCCGCACCTCTCGGAGAAGAAGCAGTTCATCGGCATGTTCTTGGATGAAGCGCGGCTGAGTGCCTCGCTGTCGCATTCCAATTGCGTGCAAGTGTTCGACATTGGTGTCGGCGACAACACCTACTTCATCGTGATGGAGTACGTGGACGGTGCCGATCTCAAGTCCATCATTGATGCACAAAAGCAACGCAACACCACCGTGCCGGCGGAGGTGGCGTGCTACATTTGTTTGAAGATCTGTGAAGGCCTCTCTTACGCCCATGAAGCGATGGACGGCAAAGGCCGCAAGCTGCACATTGTGCACCGCGATGTCTCGCCGCCTAACGTTTTGATCACGCGTTTCGGCGAAGTCAAAGTGGTGGATTTTGGCCTGGCCAAAGCGAACAGCCAACTCGAGCGCAGCGAGCCGGGCATCATCAAAGGCAAATTCAGTTACCTCTCCCCTGAAGCTGCCAACGGCGAGGAAGTCGACGCGCGCGCGGATGTGTTCGCGGTGGGCGTTATGTTGTGGGAGATGCTGGCGGGCCGCCGCTTATTCTTGGGCGATACGGATCTGCAGACGGTGCGCATGGTGCAAGCGGCCCAAGTGCCCTCCATTCGTCAAATCGATCCAAGAGTGCCGGAACACCTTGAGCGGGTGATCGCCAAGGCCTTGGCGGCCGATCGCAACAAGCGTTACCTCACCGCGGCGGCGTTGGGGCGTGATCTCAATGCGATCATGTTCACCATCGGCAAGCCGGTTTCGTCGTTTGACTTGGTGAAGTTCGTCACCGACGCGATGGCGCAGCGCGATCAGCAAAAGCGCGCTCAATCTGCGGATAAGAAGTCTTTGATCGGCAACTTGATTGAAGATGCCATGATGGAGTTCAGCTCGCTGGACGCTGATGACAGCGATCCCGGCACGCAAACTGTCGGCGGTGGCGCTTCCGCGGGCTCCGCGCCGGTCAAGCTCGGTTCATTTGAAGATGTGCAGGATTGGGCGAAAGACATTGGAATTGACCCCGAATCCGCAGAGAAAAGTCGCTTGCCCGGGGCTCCGCGCCGCGAATATTCAGCGGGCAACCTAGCCGCGTTGGAAGACGACGGTATTTCCTCAGGGCGGCCGTCCATTGCAGCGGCGCCCACGCCCACGCCCACCCCTGCGGAAGCTCGCCCTGTTGACGAAGAGGAGCCCGCGAGCGCAGCAGTTGAGGCTCAGCCAGCGGGAAATAAGACGCTGGGGATCGCGGTTCTGATCATGGCGCTGGCGCTAGCAGCGTTGGCGGCCGCGTATTTCAGCGGGCATCTCCATCGCTGAGGTTTGGTGCGCCGCTGATCAATTCTCGTCGTCGCCGTCGTCGTCGTCGTCTGAATCGTCGTCTTGTTCGGCCTCATCGCTGCCGGTGTTGCCATCAGTAGAGGCGAGTTTCTGTGAGCGCAAACTGGCCAGGCGTTGCATCACTGCGGGCTTGGGCGAGATGATGAGGCTCATGGTGCGCCCTTCCATCGTGGGGCGCTGTTCTACGTTGCACAGATCCACGGTGTTCTGCAGCAACCACTCAAGGGGCACTTGGGCGCGCTCGGGGTGTGTGATCTCGCGGCCGCGGAAGCGCACAGTGAATTTCACCTTGTTGCCGGATTCCACGAAGCGCCGTGCGGCGCGCAGTTTGACCTCTAGATCGTGATCATCAGTCTTGGGTCGCAGCTTGATTTCCTTCAGCTCGATCACCGTTTGTTTGCGCTTGGCTTCGCTTTGACGCTTCTTTTCTTCGTACTTGTAACGGCCGAAATCCAAGATCTTACACACTGGAGGGACGCTCTTTGGGTTCACCTCCACCAAATCCAAGCCGCGCTCGTTGGCGGCACGCAGGGCTTCTTGTGTGGTCATCACGCCCAACATGGTGCCGTCATCGAGCACCACGCGAACTTCGGGAACGCGGATTCGGTGATTCACCCTCACTTGGGGGGCGCGCGTGTCGCGCGGGTTGAAGCGTCGGTTCATTGCCATGTGTGTGTTATTCCTTCGACCTTTCTTGTGAACGCAGCATCGCTGCTGCCGTCAGCGCGCGCGCAGTTGAGCCAGACGGCCATGTGCACGTCATCCCGTCACCCGGGGTCATCATGAGCCGATGGCATTCATGAGCGGGGGGACACCGTGGTACCAGCGCCAGCCTGGCCAACTGCAGGTTGGCCAACTGCAGCCTGGCCAACTCCAGCTTGGCCAACTCCAGCCCCAGCCATGGCGATCTCAGTAGGCGCGGGCAGGATTGAACTGCCGACCCCTACCGTGTCAAGGTAGTGCTCTACCACTGAGCTACGCGCCTGGTTGGTGTCACGGGACAGGCCAGGGCGTTTACGACGCAGGGGAAGTGGAGTCAAGCCGGCATCCTGAAGTGCCCTTTCACTCAAATGCCCCATCGACCCCAAAAAAACCCGCGATTTTTGGGGTTAGGGGTCACCGTTGTGGGGGCAGTATTGGGCCATTGCCAAAGGGGCTAGTCTGCGGTGCCCTGTAGGTTGCGCGGGGTACGGAAACTCGCTATAGCCGCGCCCCTCGGAGGAGCTTTGAAGATCGCGGCCGTACTAGCATTTCAGGCGGTTCCCGCGTCTTCGCCGGAACCGCAGGGGCAATCTCAGGGGCAGGTCACCCAGCCCGCGGCGCCCGTGCCCGCTCAACCGCAGGGCAGCATGATCGGCGGCCTTCTGCCACTGCTCATCTTTGTGCCGCTGATTGCGCTGTTGTTCTGGCAGAGCCGTTCACAGCAGAAGAAGCAAGCAGCCGTCGTCGCGGGGTTAAAGAAGGGTGACAAGGTGGTCACCCAGAGCGGTATTGTGGGGCGGCTGCAAGAAATCGAAGGCCGCTACGCGCGCATTGAAGTCGCACCGGGCGTCAAATTGCAGATCTTGAGCAGCAGCCTGGTCGGGCGCGACGCCGACCCAAGCGCAGGCAAGGGGTCCGACAAGGGCACCGAAGCAGGCGGAAGCTAGCGCGCTCATGGTCGATCTCGTCCTGCAATATGGTTGGGCGGCGTTCGCTACGCTGCTGGCACTGATCGGGTACGCCAAGCGCTCTGCGCGCGGCCTGTTGTGGCTTTCCGCAATCTTCGCGGGCTCCGCGGCGCTCAGTGCGCATTACCAAGCATTTTGGCCCATGGTGTGGATGGGTGTGTTGTCGCTGTGGACGGGCTACGGCGTGCTCAACCTGGTCGACTCGGGTTGGCGCGTGCGCTCCGGTCTAGTGCTGAGCGTCGGCTTATTGAGCTTCTTGGGGCTGTGGCCCACGCTTGAAAATATGAGCGGCGGGCTGTTCCCGTGCCCGGCTTACGTCAAAGAGCACGTGAGCGCACGCTTGGTTTCCGGCTTGGATCTGCGCGGTGGGTTGCGGCTTGTCTATACAGTCGACGTCGATGAAGCGATCAAAGATCGCCGGGATCGTCGCTACGAAGACATGATGGTGGCGCTCACCAAGTTGTTCGAGCTGCACAAGGGCGAGGATCGACCCAGTGAAGAAGAGTATCAGAAGCTGCGTGAACGCATCGATCTGCAGGCGGTGAAAGGCATGGCCGGCGCGCTCTCTCTGCAAGTGAAGAGCCCGGCTGACATTCCCAAGATCGACGCGCGCTTCCTCGACGAATTTTCAACCGATCTGACGTACAGCAAGAGCGCGGACGGCGCCCATTACGATTTTCGCATCAAGCAGAGCGTGGACACCCAGATCCGCGAAAGCGCGGTGGGGCAAGCCAAAGAGATCATTCTGCGCCGCGTCGATGAATTAGGCCTGCGCGAAGCCTCCGTTTCCACCCGCGATGAAGACGTGATCGTCGAAGTGCCCGGTGAAGACGAGAGCAGTTTCCGCGAGATCCGCGAGATCATCAGTCAAACGGCGCGCTTGGAATTCAAGCTGCTGGATGACGACACCGATTTCTTCGACTCGATCAGCCGCAACCCACCGGCGGATTTGCCCAAGGGCGTGGAATTCGAGCACGAGAATACCAGCGTGGGCGTGGATTCTTCCGGCGGTGTCGCGCGCAAGCAGATCACGTTCGCGGTGATCCATAAGGACGACAAGGAAACCAACAAAGAGGCGTTGGCGCGTCTGCGCGCGTGGTGCGAAACGCTGGAGCTGCCGCAGGATCGCGAGCTGGGCTTCGAGACGATTTACAACACCGACCCCGATACGCTGAAGCAGAGCGAAGCGGGATGGCGCACCTACTTGCTCAAGCGTCGCGCTGAAATCACTGGAGATTTGATCCGCGACGCGCAAGCGCAACCCGACACGAGCCAGGGCGCGCTGGGCGGCTGGTACGTGGGCATTCAATTCACGGATGCGGGCGGTCGTATTTTCGAAAAAATCACCGGCGCCAATATCAAGCGCCGCTTTGCCATCATCCTTGATGAGCGCGTGGAAAGCGCGCCGGTCATTCAAGATCGCATTGGCGGCGGCAACGCGCGCATCACGCTGGGCTCCAGCGATCCGGAGCGCCAAGTCGAAGACGCGCGCAAGCTAGAGCTGGTGCTCAAATCCGGTGCATTGCCCGCGCCGATCACGCCGTCGAATGAGCAGCGCATCGGGCCTTCCTTAGGGCGCGATTCGATTCGCCTGGCCGTCAAGGGAGCAGCTTTCGGCGGCTTGGCCGTGCTGCTGTTCATGATGGTCTATTACCACATCGCAGGCCTCATCGCCGACATCGCGGTGGTCATGAACATCTTCTTGCAGTTGGCGATCTTGGCCTCGTTCGGCGCCTCCATGACGTTGCCGGGCATCGCGGGCCTGGCGCTCACCATGGGCATGAGCGTGGACTCCAACGTCCTGATCAACGAACGCATTCGTGAAGAAATCGATCTGGGAAAAACGCCCCGCGCTGCGGTGGACTTAGGCTACAGCCGCGCGCTGGCAGCGATCATCGACGGTCACGTGACCACCCTCATTTCGGCGATCGTGCTGGCGCAATTCGGCACTGGCCCGATCAAAGGCTTTGCGGTGACACTGATTGTCGGTGTTGCCGTCAGTATCTTCACCGGCGTGATGGTTTCGCGCGTAATGTTTGACTTCTGGGTGCGTCGAGTCCCCAAGTCGGGCAAGTTGAACTTGGGCTGAACCATGCGCATCTTCAAAGGCAATAAAGTCTATGATTTCATGGGCGCGCGCCATTTCTTCATCGCGCTCAGCTTGCTGGTGGTTTCCGGCTCGCTGCTGTTGATGTGGAAACCGGGCCCGAAGTGGAGCACCGATTTCAGGGGCGGTACCGAAGTTGAAATCGCTTTCTTGCAACCGGTGAACGAAGATCAAATCCGAGAGGCCGTACAAGAGGCGGGCTTCGATCAACCCGAGGTGATCCGCGTCACCGATACCTCGAACGCCAACCACTTCCTGCTTCGCGTGCAAGAAGTGTCGGCCATCAGTGAAGAGAAGAAGGGCGAAATCGAGCGCGCGCTGTGCTTCGGCGAAGGCGCGAATGCCAGCGATTGCCCCGATGGATCAAAGCCGGCTGAGGTCAAAGTGAGCCCCGGCGGCGAGAAGATCACCGTGCGTTACGAGAGCGATCCGGATCTGGCCCGCATCGGCGAGCAAATGGCCAAGGTGCACGGCATTGAAATGCGCGAATCCTCTGCGGAGCGGCAATCGAATCCGTTCCTACAAAATGCGCGCGAGCACAAAGTTGAGATCCAGCTCAAGAGCAAGGGCGATCAAGTGCTCGATGGCCTCAAGCGCAAATTGGGCGCCCAGGTTGTCCCCGATGCAGCGTTGCGAGTGGAATGGATTGGCCCCAAAGCGGGTCAGCAGCTGCGCGATGCTGCTTTGAAGAGTATCGCCATCGCGATGGTGTTCGTGATGGTTTACATCGCGTTCCGCTTCGATCTGCGCTTTGCGCCGGGTGCTGTGTTCGGCCTGGTGCACGACGCGGTGGCAACAGTCGGCGTGTTGGTGCTGATGGGCCGAGAAATCAGCCTGATCACCGTGGCCGCGCTGCTCACTGTGGTCGGCTACTCGGTGAACGACACCGTGGTCGTCTACGATCGCGTGCGCGAGAATTTAGGCAAGCTGCGCGGCACGACTTTTATCCAGATCATCAACCTGAGCCTCTCCGAGATGCTCGGTCGAACGATTCTGACCGCCAGCACTGTGGTCTTCAGCTTGGTGGCCTTCTTCCTGTGGGGCACCGGCGCCCTGAAAGATTTCGCGCTCGCCTTGATCATCGGCACTGTGCTGGGCACTTATTCGTCGATCTATGTGGCGCTGCCTTTGACCTATTGGTTGGATCAGCGGTTCTTTGGGAATATGCCGCGCTCGCCCAGCGGCCCTCGACCCAAGAAGGACTCCGCTGTTCTTTGATGGCCGCGTCACCCGCTTCCCAAGAGCGGAATGACGCCCAGGTCATAGCCTTCGCCAAGGAGTTGGGTCTTTCGTTGACCATTGCCACTTGGCTTTGGCAGCAAGGTCACACCAGGCCGGAAAATCTGCGTCGTTTCTTTGCGCCCAAGCTTGCAGAGCTGACGGCACCGGACGCAATGGTCGACAGGTTGAAAGCGGCTCAGCGCCTTGCCTTGGCGGTAAAGCGTCGCGAGCCGATCTGTGTTTATGGCGACTACGATTGCGACGGGATCACCG
>DATJEQ010000440.1:0-8133 GCA_035496495.1 Polyangiaceae bacterium | reverse complement strand
ATTCCAACCATCGTTCGATCCTTCAAATCGGCCGTTACCAAACGCACCAGTGCGATCAACGCCACCCCGGGCACACCGCTATGGCAGCACGGTTACGATGAACACATCGTCCGTAACGCAGGCGAATTGGACCGGATTCGTCGGTACATTGAAGACAATCCTCGCAACTGGGACAAGGCCGTCGAAAATCCGCACCGAATGTAACGGCACGGCGTTCGTCCTGGTTCCAATGGCATTGCGCACCGCCCCACCAGGGGCTACACGTCACCCCCATGTCATCCCCCGCCGCAGACGTTCCCGCGAAACGCACCATCGCGCCTGATGATCCCGTTCCTGGCTGCAAGAACATCATTTTGGTGATGAGCGGCAAAGGGGGCGTGGGCAAGAGCACGGTGGCAACGAATCTGGCGCTCGCGCTCAGTCGCATGGGCACCCGCGTGGGGTTGCTCGATGCCGATATGTACGGGCCGAGCATTCCGACGATGTTCGGCATCACGGGGCGGCCGCTCAGCGACGATAAGAAGATTCAACCGCTGCAGCGCTTCGGTGTGAAATTGATGAGCATCGGCTTCTTGTTGGAGGATGAGAAAGCGGCGGTCGTGTGGCGCGGCCCGATGTTGCATGGGGCACTGCTGCAGTTCTTGAGGGATGTAGATTGGGGTGAGCTCGATTATTTGATTTTGGATTTGCCGCCGGGCACTGGAGATATCGCCCTGTCGCTCTCGCAGCAACTGCGCGCTACGGGTGCGCTGATTGTCACCACGCCGCAGGAAGTCGCATTGCAGGATGTTTACAAATCCGTCGCTATGGCGACCAAGGTAGGCATTCCTATTTTGGGTGTGATTGAGAATGAGAGTTATTTCGTGTGTGACGGGTGTTCGAAGCGCCACGAAATCTTCGGCAGCGGCGGCGGGCAAAAGGTGGCGGATTTCGCCAAGGCACCGCTGATCGGCCAAATCCCGCTCGACACCAAGGTGCGGGAATGGGGCGATGCGGGCACGCCGGTGGTGCAGGCTTCGCCGGGCTCTGAAGTGGCACGTGCGATTGTTTCCGCGGCGGAGCGGCTTGTTGAGTGCTTACAGAGCCTCAACACGGACGCAAATCCGCTCACAATTGACCGAAGTGGCGGCAGCAATCGCCACCTGCCCGTCACCCGCTGAGGGCCTTAACTGTGCTCAAACGTGCAGGATTTGGCCACGGTTAGCAGCGGTTGGCAGCCGCCGCCAAGCAAGTTATAGCAGCGGCCGCTGAGCGAACCGACATGACGCCCGAAGAAACCTCCAGCGGCTCCGAAGCTGCCCCTGAACAAGCCGCACCCGAGGCAAACGCCCCCGCCACTGAAGCTTCCGCGGGAAGCAACGGCGAAGGTCCACCTGATGGCGATGCCAACTCCGCGAGTAACGGTGCGGCCGAATTAAGTGACGGCGACGACTCAAGCGACGGCGACGCAACTGAAGGCGACGCAGCCCCCAACTCCGCCGCAGCCGCGGACGGCACAGTGCCCACTAAGAAGAAGCGCAAGCGCCGCCGTAAGAAGAAGCCCGCTGGTGATGCGCAAGCGGCCGGCGCCGAGGGTAATGGCCCCGCTGAAGGCGCGCCTCAGAGCGGACAACATGGCAACCAACACGGCGGCCAACACAAAACCCGCAAGGAAGGCGGCGGCAAGAATCGCAAGCGCCAACGGCCAGCGACCGATCGCGTGCCATTCCACGTGGGCGAAGAAGTCTTTGGGCGTGTGACGGCCGTTCTCGAACACGCGATCATGGTGGATTTGGTCGGCAAGGCGCTAGCGATCTTCGATCGCGGCGAAATGGCCGCCGACGATCTGGTGCCAGAAGTTTCCGAGCGATTCGTCGCGCGCGTGCATCAAGATGGCGCCCGCGGGGGCCTGGTAGTGCTCACGCGCAAGCCGCTGCGCGAAGAAGAAGCCAAGCCCAAGGTGGAGCAAGCCGCAAAAGAAGGCACCCCGATCCACGGCTTGGTCACTGGAATTGTCAAAGGCGGCGTCGATGTCGACATCGACGGATTGCGCGCTTTTGCGCCGGCTTCCGGCATGGACCTGCACCCGCAGAACGCCAATTTTGCTGGGCTCGTTGGCTCGCGCCTCGATTTCAAAGTGATCGAGTACGAAAAGGGCGGCCGCGACGTCGTCGTCACCCGCCGCCCCATGCTTGAGGCTGAAGCCCACGAACGGCGCAAACACGCCCTCACCCTGCTGCAAGAAGGCCAAGTGATGCAGGGCGTCGTGCGCACCGTCGTGGATTGGGGCGCATTCGTCGCGCTGCCCGAAGCGGAAAATCTGGAAGGCCTGGTGCACGTCACGGAAGCCAGCCACGATCCCCGCGCCAATTGCCTCGATCTGTTCAAGGCGGGCGAGAAGATCGAGGTGAAGATCACCAAGATCGACGAACGCGGCAAGATTTGGCTCAGCCGCAAAGCGTTGATCGACGATCCTTGGGCCAAAGCCAAAGAGAAATACGCACCCGGCACTGTGCTCAAGGGCAAGATCACGGGCATGCAGCCGTTCGGCGTGTTCGTCGATGTGGATGGCTTTGAGGGCCTGATCCACATCTCCGATCTGAGTTTGAAGCGCCTGGAGCACCCGAGTGAGCTGGTGAAAGAGGGCGACGAGATCGATGTGGTCGTGCACCAGCTCGATCCGCACACGCGCAAACTGTCGTTGCACCCTGCGCCCACGGGCGATCAAGCGAACGAGCCCAAGCAAAAGATCACCCGCAATTCCGGGATCAAAGTGATGGTGGTGAAAGCTGAGCCCGGCGGTCTGCTCGTGCGCATCATGGGCGTCACGGGTCGTTACGCTCGTGGGTTCATTCCCGCCGGGCAAACGGGCACCCTGCGCGGCACGGATTTACGCAAGAAGTTCCCCGTGGGCATGCAGCTTGACGCCAAAGTCGTGGAGACCGATCCCAAGCGCGGCGAGGCCAAGCTGAGCATCAAGCAGTTGGCCGAAGACGAAGAGCGGCAGGCGCACAAGCAGTACCGAACGCAGCTCGCTAAAGAAGGCGGTTTCGGTACTCTGGGCGATTTGTTGGGGCACCGTTTGAAGTAGCCCGCGGCCCCTCAATAACAGAGCCCCATGTCCGACCAGCAAGGCGGCGACAGTCAGCACCCGGGGCGCAAACTCAGCCTGAAAGCCATCGCTGAACAAGCGGTGCAGCGTTCGCGCGAAGCGCAGGAATCGCAGCAGGCTCAGCAGACTCAACAAGCAGCATCGAGTCCTCCCGCTGCACCTGCCCCCGCTGTACATCCCGCTACACCTGCCCCCGCTCCTTCGCCTGCTGCGACAACGCCGCGCGGCAACCGACTCGTCGCGGGCGCGCTGATCGCGCTGATCAGCGCTGCGCTCAGTGGCGGGTTCGCGTGGTGGATTGCGCAAAGTAACAACAAACAGACGCCAACCGCGTCAGCCCCCCCATTGGTCGAAACAGTGCACGCACCCAACGAACCCGCGCTCGCCCCCAGTGCTGCAAATGCGCCTACTGCGGCACAGTCTGCACCCTCTGTCCCCGCACCCGCCGTGTCGATGGCAGCGCTGCCCGTTGCGCCCGCAGCAGCGACTGCGACGGCTGAACCAAGCGCCACCACAGCGAGCGCCCCAGGCCCCGGCGCGACAGCTTCGTTGAAGCCGCACGCGCAAGGCATCGATTCCCATTCCTCAAATACCGCCATCGCCACGACGCATTCAGCCACCGCGCCCGCTGCACCCCCTGCGAATACAACTGCGGAACCCGACAACAACTCCGCTGCTCAAGCCACGCCTCCCACCACAGCGCCGCTCACGCCCTCGATGGGCGCCGTGCAAGCGGCGGTGGGTTCCGTGCTGGGCTACGCGCGCAGTTGCGTCGCGGGCGACACCGAAGCATCGCGAGCGCGAGTCACCTTTGCGCCCAGCGGCCAGGTTTCCTCGGTTTCCGTGACGGGGCCGGCTGCGGGAACTCCCGCCGAGGGCTGCATCAAGGCCGCCCTGTCCAAGGCCCGGGTGGCCCCTTTCCAGAAGGACAGTTACAGCGTCGATACCGCCGTTAGGCCTTAGTATTTGCAGCTATTTTGGCTCGAATCCCTGTGGCGAAACGGCACATACCAAAGGGCCGGTTGGGGGCGTTGACAAGGGTTCTGCCTTCGATCATATTCCCCCGCCTTCTTTAAAGGGCACCCTTCATTCGAGGCAGGCGGCATCATGGTATCTGCAACCACACAAACCCGACGACGACGCACGATTCGCAAGCAGCGAGCGGGGCGACTTTCCAACAGCGATTTAGTCAAGCGGGCAACGCCTTCCTTCCCGGTTCATCCGGCGGGGTACAATCCCAAGGCGGCAGACGCCAAACCCACGAAGACGAAGTGAGTAATTAAAAAATGGCTGACCATCCTTCAGCGGCAAAGCGCAACCGACAGAGAATCAAGCGAACGGCTCGCAATCGCGCCGTCGACTCCGCACTCAAGGGTGCATTGAAGAAAGCGCGCACCGCTGTTGCGGCGGCCAGCGACAAAGCGGGGCAGAAGCAAGCCGCTGAGCTGGTGAAAGCCGCTACCACTTCCTTGGCGCGAGCCGCCAGCAAGGGCGTCATTCATTCCCGCGCCGCATCGCGCAAGGCATCACGCCTTGCCAGCGCGCTGCACAAGGCCGCCCGCTGACTGGGCTGCGCGCTGAACTGGGGCCGCGCTGAAGTCGAGAGCAGGCTGAGGGATCATGACCCAAACGCCTGAACCGACACCCGGGCATCCTGCCCGCTTCGAACCGAGCGCAGAATTTTCTAAACAGGCGCGCATTGGCTCGTTCGCCGAGTACCAGCGGCTGTACCAAGAGAGCATCAACGAGCCCGAGCGGTTCTTTCGCCGCGAGCTTTCAGAGCTGCCCCTGCGCAGCGACTGGAAGACGCTCGTGGATTGGCAACTACCGCACGCGAAGTGGTTCAGTGAAGCCACGCTCAACGTGAGCGAGAGCTGCCTGGATCGGCACCTCAATACCGCGGTGGCGGATCAGCGCGCGTTGATCTGGGAAGGCGAACCGGGCGAAGTCAGCACGCTGACGTACCGACAGCTTCATCAGAAAGTGGTGCAGTTTGCGGCCGCGCTGCGCAAGTTGGGCATCAAGAGCGGGGATCGCGTGGCGATCTACATGGGCATGGTGCCGGAAGTGGTGATCGCCATGCTGGCGTGTGCCCGCATCGGTGCGCCGCACAGCGTCGTCTTCGGCGGGTTCGCGGCGGAGTCGCTGCAAGGTCGCATCAACGACTGCGAAGCCAAGCTAGTGATCACTCAAGATGCTGCCTGGCGTCGCGGTAAACCCGTGCCGCTCAAGCAAGTGGTGGATAAAGCTCTGCTCAATGCGCCCAGTGTGCAGAAGGTGATCGTGCTGCCGCGCCTAGGGGCAGAGCTGTCGCCGATCACGATGCAGCCGGGCCGCGACATCACTTGGGAGCAGGCCCTTGCCGACGTGGATGTCAGTCAGGGACAGGCTGAAGTGGTTCCCGCTGAGCACCCGCTATTCATTCTTTACACCTCGGGATCAACCGGAAAGCCCAAAGGAGTGCTCCACACCTCATTGGGCTATCTGGCAGGCGCGCACATCACGACCAAGTACGTCTTCGATCTGAAGCCCAACGACGTTTACTGGTGCACGGCGGATGTCGGCTGGATCACGGGGCACAGCTATCTGGTGTACGGACCGCTTTCCAACGGCGCGACTTGCGTGATGTACGAGGGCGCCCCAAATTTCCCGGATTGGGGTCGTTTCTGGCAGATCATCGACAAACACCAGATCACGATTCTGTACACCGCGCCCACCGCCATTCGCGCCTTCATAAAAGCCGGCGACGAATGGCCCGCCAAGGCGGATCTTTCCAGCTTGCGCCTTTTAGGTAGCGTCGGCGAGCCGATCAATCCCGAGGCCTGGCTTTGGTATCACGAGAAGATCGGCAAAGCGCGCTGCCCCATTGTCGATACTTGGTGGCAGACAGAAACCGGCAGCATCATGCTCACCACGTTGCCCGGCGCGATGGCGGGCAAGCCGAGTTACACCGGAATGCCCTTCTTCGGTGTGCGCCCCGAGCTGAGAACGGAGCTGGGCGGCCCAGTGCCTGCGGGTGAGAGCGGCGTATTGGTGTTGACACAGCCCTGGCCCAGCATGCTGCGCACCATTTGGGGCGACGACGAACGCTTCAACACCCAATATTTTTCACAGATCCCGGGGGTTTACTTCGCTGGCGACGGCGCGAGCATCGACAGCGACGGCTACTTCCAGGTCGTCGGGCGCATCGACGATGTGCTGAAGCTCTCGGGCCACCGCGTCGGCACGGCGGAAATTGAGAGCTCATTGGTGGGGCACAACGCGGTGGCGGAAGCTGCGGCAGTGGGCAGGCCGGACGATATTCGCGGACAAGCGCTGGTCGTGTTCGTGACGCTCAAGCCCGGCGCCCCCCAAGATGAAGCCACAAGGCGCGCCTTGATTGCGCATGTGGAAGAAGAAGTGGGCAAATTCGCCCGGCCCGACGAGATCCGCTTCGCGGACGCGCTGCCCAAGACTCGCAGCGGCAAGATCATGCGACGCCTGCTCAAGGACATCGCTGCCGGCAAAGACGTGCAGGGCGATCTTTCTACCCTTGAGGACGCGCAGGTGATCCAAAGCCTGCGTGGTGCCAACAAATAAACTCAGCGTGGTGACCACAAATAAACCCAGTGCGCCGACGCCAAATAAAGCGAACGACAAATAAGGAGCCCCAGCATGTTTCATCCAGTCAAGAAGCGCCCCCTCTGGCCGTGCCTGTGTGGCTTTGCCGCCTTGGGGCTCTTGGTCGGCTGCGGCGGCAGCAACACGGTGCCTGGGCAAACGCCACTGGATGCCGAACAGACTGACGATTCCGCTCACTCCGGCATGAGCGCTTCGGCTGAGATCGGCGCGTTGGACGAGGGCGAAGTCAGCGACGGGTTCCGTCAGGCATTGCCCGAAATGCAGCGTTGCTTGAGCGAAGGCAGCAAGCGCATTGAATTCATCGGCGGCGCCATCACCTTTTCCATCAAGATCAACCAAGATCACAAGATCGTGCAGGCCTTCGCGGTGGATTCCACCTTGGGCGACCGCAAAACGGAGCTGTGCATGTTCGACGCGCTCAAGCACTCCTCATGGCCCGCCCCTCAAGGCGGCGTTTACGGCATCGCGAAGAATCCCTTCGATTTCGACGCGCCCAACGACGTGCGAGCACCCGTGCACTGGAATGAAAGCCAAGTCGCCGCCCAGCGCGCCAGCTTAGGGGGCTCGATCTCCAGCTGCAAGCACGGCTCGAACGGGCACTTTGTGGCGACGCTTTACATCGACACCGACGGCAACCCCATTTCCGGCAGCGTGACGCCGCCTGATGAAGCCGGAGAGAGCTCCGTGGATTGTTTGGTGGGCGTGCTGCTCGGTGCTCACTACGACGCGCCCGGAAGCTGGCCGGCTAAAGTCACGTTCGAGCTGTGAGTCTTCATTTGGCGCTACCATGCCCAGCCCTGACCGTGCGCCAGAAAACACAGCGGCTGAATTGAGCCCGCCGCGGCGAGTTCTGGTCACGGGCGCGGGCACCCGCGTGGGCCAAGCGATCGCCGTCGCGCTGGCTGCGCCTCAAGTCAGTGTCGGTGTGCATTACCACACCAACCGCCAAGGCGCGGAGCAGACTCAGGCACTGATTGAGGCGAATGGCGCAAAAGCGGTGCTGCTTCAAGCCGATCTGAACGACATTGGCCAAGCCCGCGGCTTGATCGACGAATGCGTGAGTCGCTTGGAAGGTCTGGATTTACTGGTGCTTTCAGCCGCGAGCTTCGAGCGAGTGCCTTTCGATTCCCTTTCCGACGAAGCGTGGAATCGTTCGTTGGCCCTCAACTGCAGTGCACAGTTTGCCATGGCGCATCAAGCCTCAGGCGCGCTGCGCCAAAGCTCCGGCAGCATGGTGTTCATCACCTGCGCCAGCACTCTGGTGCCCATGCGCAATTACCTGCCCTATGTGGTCTCCAAGGGTGCTCTGCGGCACCTGATGCGCACGCTCGCGCTCGAGCTCGCGCCGGATGTTCGCGTGAACGCCGTCGCGCCGGGCACGGTGCTGCCGGCTGAAGACATGTCCGACGCTGCCGTGCAGA
>DATJEQ010000439.1:0-6601 GCA_035496495.1 Polyangiaceae bacterium | reverse complement strand
TCACCAGCGAACCCCGCGCTACCGGAATACGACGATGTTTCCGATCAAGAAGTCACCCGCGCGTTGAGTCGCGATGACATGGAGAACGCGCAAGGCTTGGCGCCGCTCACAACCGGGGGCAATTTCTTTGATAGGGGCCCCGCGAAAATCAGTGAACGACCATCGGGGGCCGATCTATTCGCGGAACGGCACAGCGACAGTGGCGCCTATACACTGGAGCACTCCGCACAGCAGCAGGCCCCACAACAGCACGCTGCAGACTCGCCCGCCCCAGAACAACAGGCGGCCGAATCTCACTCTGCACAACAAGCGACAGCAGAACAGTCGGCCGCAGAACAGACACCCCCAGAATCAGCGCCAGGGGAAGAACCGTCATCGGCAGCACAAGCTGCTGCCCCGCCGGAGCAACACGACGAATCGTTGACCGGGGCGCGCCATGAGAGTTCCGTGTTGTTCTCGCTGACGGCGTTGGTTGCCAACGAAGAGGCCAAGAACGCACAGCACGCGCGCACCGAAGAGCGCATCAGTGAGGAAGCGTTGCTTGGGGGCAGCGGCCCCGCTGAGCCTTCCGATCCCATCGCGACGCTCACAGCGAGCGTTGACCGCCTCTCCGCACCGGAACCGCCCAGTGCCCCGAGTATGCCCCCGCCCAGCTCAGCTCAGTCGGCGGTTCCGCCCCCGCCTGCGCGCCGCGGCACAAGCGCAGCGCTGTGGGCCGCGTTGGGATCCATTGGCACGCTCGCAGCGGCCGCCGCGTTCGGTATCGCTTCGGGCTGGGTGCAAATAGGGCCTGCAGCGAGTACGCCCAATGCGGTGCAGGTGATTATCCCCACAATGAACCGGCCTGCAGCCGTAGCGCCTTCGGCGACCGCAGCAGCCAGCGCCGCTGCGGCTGCGAGCGCAGATCTCGCAGCCGCTAGTGCCAGCGCAGCAGCCAGCGCGGCTCCCGCGCCGTCGGCTGTCGTAACACAGCCGCCTCCGGTCGCGAGCGCAGCCGTAGCTGCGGTTTCACCTGCGGCACCGGTTTCCGCCGCTGCCACTTCTGCCACAAAGCCAAAACCCAAGCCCAGTGAGCAGCCCATCAGCGCGCCCGCTTCTGCACCCGCTGCCGCGGCGGTACCCGCAGCTGCCCCAGCGCCGGCAGCAGCCCCCGCTGCTCCCGCCGCAGCGGCACCGGTGGCCGCCGCAGCCGCTGCCCCAGCGGCCGCTCCCGCCGCGGCAGATCCCGCAGCCGCTCCCGCCTTCAACACGGATGCCGCCAAGGCGGCTCTCTCCTCCGCCGCCGAAAATGCCGTTGCGAATTGCAAACTGCCTGACACGCCCGCCGGTACGAGCAAAGTGGCGATCACCTTCGTTCCGAGCGGGCACGCAACTCAAGCGCTGGTTTCCGGCGATTTTGCCGGCACCCCAGCGGGCAGCTGCATTGCGCGCATTTTCCGCGGTGCTCAAATCCCGGCGTTCTCAGGCTCCAGCGTCACCGTCACGAAGTCGGTCACCCTGCACTGAACCTGCAGCTCTACTGGTGCACGCTTACCATCGTGCCTTGCCCAAGGATCTCTCCAGCAAAGGCGGAGTGCCAATGTTCAGGCACCTCGGGCGTCGACCAGTTAAACACGTAGCGCGCGTCAATGGGCGACAGGTTGATACAGCCGTGGGAACGGGCGCGACCGAAATCGTCGTGCCAGTAAGCGGCGTGCAGCGCATAGCCGCCTTTGAAATACATCACCCACGGGACATCTCGCAGTTCGAATTCCTTATCCGCCACATCCGAGTCCATCGTGGCAGTGACGTGCTTCTGCAAAATACTGAATACACCCTGAGGCGTGCTCAACGTCGTATTGGGGTCCCCCAACCCATCGCGCCCCGTCGACACCAAGGTGGCGTACACGGGCGTCTGCCCCTCCCACAGCACTAAGGTTTGGTTCAGGATCGACACGTCAATGAAGCGCGCGCCATTTTTCGCGAAGCTGGGCAGTTCAGAAGGCTTCGCGACCGTGCGCAGATCGTCGCTCTTGAGCCAGCGGCCGTCACGGGTCTGCACCATGCGCTCTCCACGATAGTTTCTCACCGCACCGCTAAGCGTCACCAGCTGGCGCGGGACGAGAGGCTGCCCTTTTACAAGGCCTCCGGACCGCTCTTCCCAAAATGCTGCGCCATCACCCCAGGCAAACCCAATGGGCAGCCCGACGTCGCGGATATCGTGGCCATGAAAGGGAGACCCCGAATCCGCCTTTAATTTGTCAGCGGGGATCAAGCGACCGTCGGTGGAAATCGCAAAGCGGCGCGACATCGACTCTTCGCCGCTCACGAACGTACCGATCAGCGCCACACCCGCGTGACGCGCGACACGGCCGGCTATCACTGCGTAGGGCGGCGCGCGAAAAGCCGATACATTGGGGATGCCGCGCTTTCCTTGCAGCCACCACGGTACCCCATCGTCGCCATTGCCCCCGTAGCGCTGGTTCATGTCCAAGGGATGCGCGCTGTCGGGAACACCTCCCTCGGCAACGCCGCGCTCGTCTAAAGGCACATCATTGGCGCCCACGTCGAGCTGATCCCAGCGCTCCTTCAATTTACTCCAACTCCGCAAGTGGCGTTCAAGGCGCATTTCGTATTGGAACTGCTCTTCTTTGCTGGGAACGCGCAGGTAGTTCGGTGCGATCGCCCGCACAAAAGCGTAGTGGTAGGGCATCGCTTGAGTCCGGTCGGGCTCGGTATTGATGGCTCGCACCAGCGGGTGCGCCAAATCCAACGTGGCGTCGGTCCCCACACATACGAAACCCGAAGGAAAAATTGAGTACCAGCCGCCAGCGCAACCGGCCGAAGAGACAGCGGCGTTAGATCGGGCCACTTTGGCCCCCAGCCGGAGCGTGCCAATGGCCTCCGCTTTGAGATCAGGCTGGGCATAAACGGGCGTTTTCAGCTGCAGGGGAGCCAGTTGCGGGCCATCAGCGGCAACATCGGCAGGCGCAATGCCCGGTTTCTGAGGCACTCGGGCGCCCTGCTCGCTCAGCCCCGGCTCACCGCTGCCGGCGCAGCCAACCCCGATGAGCCCGAGGGTCAGCCAAAGCCACCCGACGCCACGCTGCGTGCGCATGCCCCCGACATGCACCAATCGCCTCAAAGCTCCAAAAAAACGGCTGCCCAAAACCCAAATGGGCCCCACATATTAGCTGATTCTCGGCTCTCGCCTCGCGGTCCCCGTTGTATACGAGCGGCCTGGCCTAGTCCCACAAGCCCAAAGCATCCCCACATGGCAACTCGAGACACCCTCAGCATCACCGACAACCGAACCGGCAAATCCTACGAACTGCCCATCACTGACGGCACCGTGCGCGCGATGGATCTGCGCCAGATCAAGGCCGACGACAAAGACTTCGGCTTGATGACGTACGACCCGGCGTTCATGAACACCGCGTCGTGTCGCAGCGCGGTCACATACATCGACGGCGATGCGGGCATTCTGCGTTACCGCGGCTACCCCGTGCAGGAGCTGGCCGAGCACGCCACATTCTTGGAGGTGGCGTATCTGTTGCTCAACGGCGAGTTGCCCACCAAGACCCAACTCGACGAATTCACGCATGATGTCACCATGCACACCTTTGTGCACGAAAACGTGCGCACGTTCATTGACGGATTTCGCTACGACGCCCACCCGATGGGCATGGTGGCCGCTTCAGTGAGCGCGCTCAGCACATTCTATCCCGAATCCAAGAAGGTGCTGGAGACCGACATCCGTCGCCAGCAGATGATCCGGTTGATCGCAAAGATGCCGACCCTGGCCGCGTGGAGCTACCGCCACAGCGTGGGTATGCCGTTCGTCTATCCCGACAACGAGCTGAGCTACACCGAGAATTTCCTGTCGATGATGAAACGCGTGGCGGAGCCTAAGTACCGTGCGCACCCCGAAATCGTGCGCGCCTTGGACGTGCTGTTCATCCTGCATGCGGATCACGAGCAGAATTGTTCCACCAACACCATGCGCTGCATCGGCAGCTCGCTGGCTGATCCGTACGTGGCAGTGGCAGGTGCCGCGGCAGCGCTCTACGGACCGCTACACGGTGGCGCCAATGAAGCGGTACTGTTGATGCTGCGCGAAATCGGCGATGTCGGCCGCGTGAAAAGCTTCATGGAAGAAGTGAAGAGCGGGCGCGGCGGCCGTTTGATGGGCTTTGGCCACCGCGTGTATAAGAATTACGATCCGCGCGCGAAAGTGATCAAGACCCTGGCCGACCGCGTGTTTGACATTCTGGGTAAGACGAACCCACTGTTGAAGGTCGCCGTCGAGTTGGAAAAGATCGCGCTGAACGACGATTACTTCGTGGAGCGCAAGCTGTATCCAAACGTCGATTTTTATTCAGGCCTCATTTACGAAGCGCTTCAGATCCCGCCCGACATGTTCCCGGTGATGTTCGCGATCCCGCGCACCGCTGGCTGGCTCGCGCAATGGGAAGAAATGCTGCTCGACAAAGAACAGAAGATCGCGCGGCCGCGCCAGATCTACACCGGCTCGGACGAGCGCAAGTTCACCCCGATGAACCAGCGCTGAGCCCTGGGAGCAGCAACAGCATGAGCACCGCCAAAGAATTGATGACCAAGACGCACGAGCGCCTTCAGGCGCAAGCGGCCACGGCCGCTGCCATTGGAGCCACCTACAAATTCGTGCTCAGTGGCGATGGGGGCGGCACCTTTCTGATGAATTTGAAGGATGCAGTGGGTGTGACGGAAACGGATGGCCCGGCAGATTGCACCATCAAGATGAGCGCCACGGATTATGTAGAGATGATGCACGGGCGCGCCAATGCGCAAGCGCTGTTCTTCCAGGGCAAGCTGCAGGTTGAAGGCGACATGGGTTTGGCGCTGAAATTGCAGAATCTCACCGAAATACTGCGATCTTGAATTCGTGCTAAAAGGCGGACACGGTCGGCTCACTGGAGCGACCGAGCAAAACGCATGTCCTCTCTCGTCGTCTCTTACCTTGGCCCTGATGGCACCAACGCCCACGTGGCTGCGTTGCGGGAATTCCCCGGCGCCACATTCTCGCCCGCGCCAACGATTCCCGCCGTTTTTTCCGCGGTAGAAGAGGGAAAGGCGGCTCGGGGCTTGGTGCCTGTGGAGAATTCGATTGAAGGGGGCGTCAGCTTCACCCTCAATCGCCTGCTCGACTCCTCGCTGTCCATCTGTCGCGAAGCCGTTTTGGACATCGATCATTGCTTGCTCAGCAGCGAGCCCTCGCTCGCGAACGTCAAACGCGTGCTTTCGCATCCGCAAGCGCTGGCTCAGTGCCGCAATTGGCTGGCCACTCACCTGCCCTACGCTGAATTGATTCCCACTGCGTCGACCGCAGGGGCTGTGTTGGAAGTCAAAGCCAAACCCGGCGATGCCGCCATTGCCAGCGCCTTCAGTGGCGAAATCCACGGGGTGCCAGTGCTGAGTGAGCGCGTGCAAGATCAAGGGCAGAACGCGACGCGCTTCGTCGTGCTCTCGGATCAAGATGCCGCCCCCACAGGCAATGATAAGACGAGCATTGCCTTTTCCACCCGCGACGAAAAAGGAGCTTTGTTGCGGGCGCTCGCGTTATTCGATCGCGAGGGCATCAATTTAACGCGCATTGAATCGCGACCGCTTCCTGGGCAAATGTGGCAGTACGTGTTCTTCACCGATCTGGAAGGCCACCGAGCAGACGCACATGTGAGCCGAGCCCTGAGTGAGTTAAAAGCGCTGGTGCCGGAATCCGGGCTGTTCAAAGTTTTTGGCAGCTACCCGCGCGCCCATTGAGGTCATCATGCGCCCGGGGGTCAAAGCAACGCTCAGCATCGCCTGCGTGCTGGCCCTGCTCGCGCTCATCCTTACCTCCACTCGATCACACCGCGTCTCCAGCCAGAAGGCGATTGCTCTAGAGGCGGCAAAGAAGAGAACCATCCAGAACGGCCCAACCGCTGGGCCCCACTTCCCGAATGTACTGCCGGCCAACGCGCGCATTCCAATGATCGACATGCACGTGCACTTGAGTCGCGGCGGCGTGGCGCGCTTGGCGCAATTGATGCCGAAATACGGTTTCGATCACATCATCAATCTCTCGGGTGGCGCACCCGGTGGCATCCTTGAAGATCAGTTGCTCGCCGCCCTCTCATTGCCGGGCCGCATCACCACCTTCACCACGCTCGACTACAAACAAGCCAGCTTCCCGAATTACGGCGAGCGCATGGCCGCCGCGGTGCGCACCGCGCATCAATTGGGCGCAAAAGGGCTTAAAATTGCCAAGGTTTTGGGGCTGGCTCTGACCGACCCCGAGGGTCACTTGATTGCGGTCGATGACCCCAAACTCGATCCGGTATTCGAAGCAGCGGGCGAGCTCGACATGCCAATCGCTATCCACACCGGCGATCCGCGAGCATTTTGGCAGCCGGTCGACGACAAGAACGAGCGCGCCGATGAGCTGCGGGCCCACCCCGGTTGGTCCCTGTTCGGCGTGCCGGTGCCCAGTTTCGATCAGATGTTGACTCAACTCGAACACCGCATTGCGCGGCACCCCCACACCAAGTTCATTTCCGTCCATTTCGGCAACTGCGCCGAGGATCCAGACTATGTCACGCGCATG
>DATJEQ010000438.1:0-7925 GCA_035496495.1 Polyangiaceae bacterium | reverse complement strand
CGGCGCGCAGCGCCTCGCTCAGGGCTAGCGCTGCGCTAGGAGGCAGCGGAACCAGGCCGATGCGCGATAACTGCCGTCGGCCTGGCGGAATTGGGCGAGCGCCTTGAGGTAGGCCTGAATCACGACCTGTTCGTCGATCTGCTCCATCGCCCTGATAGCGTTGCCCGTCGACGTCAAACCGCGAAGAGCAGAGGTTTCGTCTGCGTAAATCCAGGGACTGTCCACATCGAAGACCTCGACGGGCGTGAGGCCCGCGTCAGCGGCGAAATTGCGCAGTACATTTTCGTCCGAGAGCGCGAACGGACCAGGCGCTCCAGCGGGGGGCGGCGGGAGCAGCGGCTTGAGCGCAGTCAGCAGCGCCACGACTTCCATGCCCTGTGGATTTCCAAAGGTCATGACCACAACCCAACCGCCCTTCTTGACGACGCGCCCCGCTTCGCGCAGTGCCGCAACGGGATTGCCTGCGTACTGAAACGAATTGAACCCGGTCACTACATCGAAGGTCTCATCGGCGAACGGCAATTCTTCCAGATCACCCTGACAGAACTCACCGGCGGGCACACGCGATCGCGCGATAGCCAACATCGCCTCTGCCGCGTCCACGCCGGACACGTTCGCCCCTCGAGCTGCCGCCATTTCCGCCACCATCCCCGAGCCACAGCCCACATCCAAATATTTCGTGCCCGCTCCGACGTGTGTACGACTGAGCACCGTTTCAAAAACCGGGCGCACCGTCCCCTCTTGAAAATCCGCCCAATCCCGTGCCCGCTCGCCCCAAAGGCGGCCATGCGTTTGCGAAGTTCGCGGCTTCGCCTTCTCCCATCCGCGCGATGAAATCAGCTCTTGAACACGGGCTCGAACCTCGTCGCGAATTTCGCGCACACGGGCCATGGGCTTTCCCTTGGGGTCTTCCAATGGCCAATCCTGACGCTCCAGACCAGGGGCGACGGGACAGGTCTCGCCGCAGCCCATGGTCACGAGCAACGCGGCCTCTCGCGCGAGTTCCTCGGAAAGAAATCTCGGCACCGACCCTCCAAGGTTGATGCCAACCTCCTGCATCGCCTCCAAAACCTCCGGGTGCACACGTTGACCGGGTTCTGTCCCCGCCGACACCGCTGCCGCCTTACCCGGATCGGCCAAGTGATTGAGCCACGCCGCTGCCATTTGCGAGCGTCCCGCATTGTGCACGCAAGCGAACAGAACTGTTAACGGCTTTGTCATTGGTCCAACTCTGCTGCCATTGCAGCAACGGGTCTAGCCGATTCGTTTTGTGTCGCGGGAGACAGCCAATTGAACAACGCCCAAGCAACACCGGCGCCTAACAATTGCGCAACGATGAACGCCGGAACGTCACTGGGTCGAATCCCCGCAAAGGTGTTGCTCGCCGCGCGCGCCAACGTCACAGCAGGATTTGCGAACGACGTGGACGACGTGAACCAGTAGGCGGCTGTGATGTAAGCCCCCACCGCAAATGGCGTCACGGTCGGTCTGTGCTGCGAGCACGCCAAGATAACCAGCAACAAACCCAACGTTGCCACGCCTTCGCTCAGAAATTGAGCGGCCCCGGTCCTCACATGAGTCGAGGCGGAAAAAATACTTTCCTCGAACATCAAATGAGCAACCGCAACTCCCGCGAATGCTCCCGCGATTTGCGCTGCTATGTATCCAGGGACTTCCCGCCAGGAAATGCTGCCTCGTAGGGCCTCAACGAGTGTAACTGCAGGATTGAAGTGGGCTCCCGAGAGCGGCCCAAAGGTCAAAATGAGGGCCACGAGCCCTGCGCCGGTCGCCAACGTGTTGGCGAGCAGCGCAATCGCGGTGTTACCCGCGCATAGGCGCTCACCCATGATGCCCGAGCCAATCACGACAGCCAGTAGGAACGCGGTTCCCATTGCTTCGGCGCCGACCCTGCGCCGGAAATCAACCACAGCAGCCACCACTCCTCTTCGTTTTGGCTTCGCCAGCACCTTCAAGCGCGCCGCAGCAAGCCGGCTTTGCGTTCGCGTTGTCGTCATGCATTGAGTCGGTGTCCCCCTTCACCACAAATACTTCCCACTCGTTACCATCGGGATCTTCAACCCAGACTTTGTCTTGAAGGGCGTAACAGCACGACGTGTTTTCTTCCGTCCGCGTCTTCAATCCAGCTTGCTTAAAGCGCGCCCAGGCTGCCGCGACATCCTCGCTGCTGGCCACTTGGATACCGAAATGGCTCGCATTGACACCGGTTCGCGGCGCTTCGACCATGCTGAGATTCAAGGAAGGCTCGCTGAGATCGAACTTGGCGTAACCCGGGCGACGTTTGGTGGCATGGACGCCAAAGGCCGTTTCATAGAACGCCACTGAAGCGTCGATGTTCGAGACGTTGAGCGAAACGTGTGGTTTTAGGATGTTCATGAGCTGCTCCTTCCGAACTTCATAGTTCTTCCAAAATACTCGAAATAATGGACAAAAAATCTCAACAGCAACTGCCCTTGCCACCCTTCTTGCAGCAATCTTCCCACAAATAGTCGGTAAGACCGCGCAACGCGGGATAGATCGCGGCGTAGTAGTGAAAGGTCCCCTCGCTTCGCGTTTCCAGCAGCTGTGTATCGGTCAGGCGCCTGAGGTGATAGCTCAGCGTCGACGCGGGCAGGTCGACATGGTCCTGGATATTACCGGCCGCAGCCCCGCCCGGCCCGGCTTGCACGACAAAACGCAGGATTTTCAGCCGAATCGGATGCCCCAGGGCTCCTAGCTGCTCGGCATGGCGTTCGAGGGTTGAGGACACTCACTACTTCTAATATTTTAGAAGTATCAGCGCAAGGGTCAAACAAGAAATTTATCGCTGGGCGGGTTGCCATCGTAAGAGCAGAAGCCGCGCGAAATCCAATGAGCCCCGTTTGACCGCCAGCGCTATGATTGGTCCTTGGTGGCTTTCTCTTCTGCCTTCAGTTTCGGAACTCTCCTGGCCCTCCTCGCGGCGGTAGCGTTCGGCGTGACGGTGCCCGCCGTGCAGGCGGCCGGGGCGGGAGTCGGAGCCTTCGCCACAGCAGCGTTGCTCTATGCGGGGGCGGCGCTTGCAGCGTTCGCTTTGAGCAGCTTCAGGATCGGGCCCATCGTTGAGGTGGCTCGACGACATGCAATTCGTCTGCTGACGGTCGCGTTGTTTGGAGCAGCGCTTGCACCCACTCTTTTCGCCTGGGGCTTGCAGCACACCGGGGCGACCAGCGCTTCGTTGCTGCTCAACATGGAAGCCGTCTTTACAGTAATCCTGGCTTGGGCCCTGCTGAGTGAGCCCATCGGAGCACGGGTTGCGGTGGCTTTGGTGATGATGACGTGCGGAGGAATTGCTCTGTCGCTGCAGCAGGTGAACCGGGTTGATTGGCAGGTGGCGGGCGCATTGGCGATCACTGGAGCCACGTTCTGTTGGAGCTGTGACAACACTCTGAGCCGACGCCTCTCCGAGCAAGCACCGCTCCAGATCGTGGCGGCGAAAAGCGGTGTTGGCTCTTTGTTGAGCGCAGTGGTCGCAGCGCTAGTTGGCGATCCCAGGCCGACTGCTGGGCGGGCCGTCGCGCTGCTCGCGTGCGGCGCGGTAGGTTATGGCGTGAGCTTGGGGTTCTACCTCAGCGCACAACGTCGAATTGGGGCAGCGCGCACCGGGTCGACGTTCGCTATCGCCCCCTTCATTGCCGCGGGCACCGCCTGGTTATGCGGGGATCGCCAGATGACCAGCATTAGCGGAATTTCTGCGACGCTCTTTGCTGTCGGGGTCTACCTTCATGCTACTGAACGTCACCGTCACCGTCACGTGCACGAACCCATCGAGCACAGTCACTCGCACCGGCACGACGATGGGCACCACAATCACACTCACGATCCGCCTGTAGCCGGCGAACATCAACACTCGCACCGGCACGAACGACTGGAACACGAGCACGAACATGCCCCGGACATTCATCACCGGCATTCGCATTAGTGCACCTTTCCGCTGAAACGGGCGCTTCCTATCGAAAAGTACACTTGCAAAAGTAACGGCGCGGATGGCAACCATCAGGAAATTGAGAAACCAATCAGCGAGGCGCAAGAAGGCCCCGACAACGACGGCTGCCGGAAACGCAAAAGTTGAGTCCGATTCGATTCTCGCGCCCCCAAGCGCAAAGAAGTGGAACGCGTGGCTCCGCTCGAACCACGCACGGTCAGCCGGCATCTTCCTTCTGATCCCGAGGAAGGGCGGCAGAAGTACGCTGACCTATGCAGCCGCACTCGATATCGCGCTGGCATGGGGGTGGATCGACAGTCAGAAACGGGCGTTGGATAACACGGCGTGGCTCCAGCGATTCACTCCTCGCACGCAGCGCAGCCCGTGGTCCAAGATCAACCGGGCCAAGGCCGAAGCGCTGATCGCGAGCGGGCGTATGGAGCCGCCAGGGCTTGCCGAGATCGACCGCGCGAAGCGGGATGGTCGATGGGGGCGCGCCTATGTCGGCGCGAAGGCGTCGACGGTGCCAAGCGATCTCGTTGCGGCTTTGGCGAAAAACGCCCGAGCTCGCGCGTTTTTCGAAAACCTCGACGCCGCGAATCGCTACTCGATTCTCTACCGAGTCACGACCGCCAAGCTTCCGGAGACCCGGGCTAAACGCGTCGCGACTTTCGTCGCACTGTGCGCCGCACACAAGACGCTCCATCCGGTCCACGCAAAGGCCGCACGTGCAGCGTCTGGTTCTCGCAAGGCCACCCCCCGGGCCCGGTGACTCGCCTCGCGCTCCTGCTGTCGCGCTCCTGCTGTTGCTTGCCCTGTTGGACCCCCGACCCTCGGCCCTTTTTGTTGCCCCTCCATTCGGCTGAGGATACGGTCCAAGGCTCGAAGTGGCGACACTGTTCAGCTCGGATCCGGCGGTGGCGAAGGACCAAATGCTGGCCATCGTCTTTCTGCTGACGGCTTTCGGGCATATGGACGGGAAGTTCGGCCTAGCCGAAAAGCGCTTTGTCCAGGAGAAGATCGCGGCGCTCATCGAGGAGCGAATGCTCGAAGCGGTCGCCGACCCACTCGCCAGGCAAGTGACGAGCGCACGGGTGACTGCGCAGTTCCAACGAGTGGCTGCAACGATCGACGCTGAAATCGTTGCGCTCTTCAGCGAATCCGTCGCCGAGGGAGAGAGCTCAGAGCAGTTCGTTCGCGCCAAACTCGCTTTGCGCTGCTACGAGCTGCTGCATCCATTCGACGATGAAGCACGGGCCAATCTGTTCGACGTCGTCCACGAGCTGATCATGGCCGACGGGGTCGTCCACCCCGAGGAGGCGAAGTTTCGGGACGAGATTCAGCGGCTGCTTGCAGCTCCCATCGAGATTGAAGACTTCGAGTTGCTCGAGGAGGTGGACCAGGGCCGCATCGTGATCCAGCCAGCGGAAATTCTCATCCCGCGCGAAGATGACCACCCCTTCTTCACCCGCGAAGAGCGCGCTTACCCTCGCGACGCGACCAGCTTCGCGAAGCCTGCTAGTAAAGACGTTGCGCTGGTTCGCAAGGTCTTAGCCACGCTCGAACAGCAACGCGCAGCCGGAGTGGGCAAGCTCACGGGCGTGAAGCGGTTTTCCGACATCGAAGGCCAGACGCCCTTTCTCGACGGACATGTGTACGTTCTTCCGCCCGATCCGCGCCGGGAGTACGAGTTGATTGTCCTCGGCGACTTGCACGGCTGCTACTCGTGCCTCAAGGCCGCCTTGCTGCAGACTGATTTCCTCCGCAAGGTGCAAGCACATGCCAACGACCCGGAGAACAATCCCGACACGCGCCTGGTGCTGCTCGGCGACTACATCGATCGCGGTCGCTTCAGCTTCGATGGCGTCCTGCGAACGGCCATGCGCCTGTTCGTCACGGTGCCGAATTCCGTGTACATCCTGCGGGGCAACCACGAGTACTACATTGAGCATCAAGGGCGGATCCTCGCGCCCGTGCGCCCGGCCGAAGGCATGATGAACCTACAGGGTGTAGCCGATAACGCTTTCTTCAAGGAATACATGCTCCTGTTCGAAGCGCTCCCGACGTCACTCGCCTTCGATCGCACGTTCTTCGCGCACGCAGGAATACCGCGTCACGCCTCGCTCGCCGAGAAATGGCAGGATCTCTCGTCGCTCAACGATCCTGATTTGCGCTTCGAGATGATGTGGAGCGATCCAAGTGACACCGAGGTCGTCCCCGACGAACTGCAAAAAGCTGTCGCCCGTTTCGGTTACGGCACGCAACAGTTCCGCAGCTTCCTCGCACGCATCGGGTGCTCCGTGATGGTTCGCGGTCACGAGCGCGCGGTCGAGGGGTTCCGCACCACGTACAACTTCCCCGACGCAACACTGTTGACTCTGTTCTCTGCCGGAGGCGCAGCGAACCACGACCTCGCGGAAACCAGCAACTACCGAGAGGTGACTCCCATGGGACTCACAATCCGCTGGCGTGACGGCGTCAATCGCATCACCCCCTTCGCCATCGACTGGTCGCGCTACAACGACCCCACCCGAAATCGTCTTTTGGCGTGAACCCCAGCTGACCGCCTGCCCGTCGGGCTTTCCGACGCTCCGGGGAGCTGAGTCTACGTCGGCCGAAAGCGCGCGAGGGTGAAGACGCGACGCTTGGAGCTGACACCCTTCAAATCGTATTCGCCCAAGTCGACGATGTCCGAGCGAGCGATGACATTGACGAAAGCTTGGCTCAACGTCAGTCGCGTTCCCAGGGTCTTGCACAAACCCTCGAGGCGGCTCGTTTCGTTTACGGACGATGAGATCACCGTGAAATCGAGGCGCTCTCGCGAGCCGATGTTGCCGTACATCACTTCTCCCAAATGCAATGCGACCCCGATGTTGAGCTGGGCTTCGCCAGCGCGGGACTGGTTCACCTCTTCCAATGACGACAGCGCTTGTTCGGCGGCAGCAAGGGCGCGTTGGCAAGCATCGCCGGCGTCTGCGGCCACGGGAAAGATGGCCAGGATGGCGTCGCCAATGAACTTCAGCACCTCGCCACCGTGCTTCGCGATCACGCCGGCAACGCAGTCGAAGTAAGTATCCAAAATCTCGACTACCTTGGTCGGTGAGGTGCGATCGGATATCGACGTGAACCCGCGCAGGTCGCAGAACCAAATTGCAGCACTGATCAGCTCGCCACCGCCGCGCCGGAATTGTCCATTGACGACGCGCTGCGCAGCATTCTTTCCAAGGTATACTTCGAGCAGCGATCGTGTCGCGTAGTACGACGATTCAAGCTCGATGCGTCGCGCCAGCATGGGCGCCAGCTCATCGAGGGCCTGTACGGCGTCGTCGGCAAAGCCACCCGGCTCTCGTGTCGCCCAGGCGATGTAGCTCACTTCACCGTTCGAGAAATTGAGGCCCTGCGCATAGTAGTCAGTTCCTCCTTGCTCCGCCAGCTCGCGACAGACGGGAAATCGCAGATCGGAGCCGTTCAATCGTACCCGAATCGGAGCCGCGCCTGAGACAAGCAGCGCAACCGGGCTGTCCTTGAATGACGCCTCACGCGCCAGCTCATGTGCCCTGCCCACCACGGTGACGCCTTCGGTTTCGTGCCACCGCACGGTGCGCCACAGCACCTCGGGATGTTTCGCCAGGAGCGAGAAGCTGATGCGCCACAACGGCAATCCCCGCTCGCGCAGGGAAGTGGCGAGATCCCGCACGAAGGATTGCCCGCCATCTGACACATGCGGCGCACCGAGCAGCCATTCGTACATCTCGGGAACGCACGATGTATCAAAGCGCATCGCGACCCTCATCATCAACTCCGCATCCTCACGGGTGGTGAAGGATGGTCCCGGCGTCGCCGACTGCCCAGACGTCGTCGGCCCCACTCCCCCACACGCCGCGCAACGTGTTGACGGTTGGCTTCGTCGCACTGCCCCAAGTGCTGCCGCTCCAGCGCAGGATGGTTCCGTTCACGCCAACGC
>DATJEQ010000437.1:0-10898 GCA_035496495.1 Polyangiaceae bacterium | reverse complement strand
TCTGGCTTTGATCGCGTTTGACGATCAGGATCGCGTCGTCTGTTTGCACCACGCACAGATCGTCGACGCCCACCAGGGCAACCGTGCGCGGAGATCCAGAAAAATCCCGCACTAGGTTGCCCTTGGCATTCACGACGATCGTGTCGGCCGTGGTGGCATTGCCCTCGCCTTGCTTGTCAGCGAGCTCCCACACGGCGGCCCAGCTGCCAATATCGCTCCAGCCAAAAGATGCGGGGACGACATTGACCGCGTCCACCTTTTCCATGATTCCGACGTCGATGCTCACCGCGGGAAACGAGCCAAAGATCTCATCCGTTTTGCGTTGCTCGGCTTGCTCGCCTTGCGCTGCTGCCGCGGCAATCTCTTTCAGCCCAGTATCGAGCGCCGGAAGGTGTTGGGCAACGGCAGCCAGCAGCACATCAGCCCGGAAGAAGAACATCCCGCTGTTCCACAAGTGTTGACCGCCCCGAAGGTAAGACTCGGCCACTGCCTGATTCGGTTTCTCGACGAAGCGCTTCGCGCGGTGCACCCCGGGATTCTGCTCAGGGCCCACCTCGATGTAGCCAAAGCCGGTATCGGGCCGGGTGGGCTTGATACCCAATGTGATGATCACTCCGCCAGCCGCTGAATCCAGCGCCAAAGCCACAATCTGCTGAAAGGTCGCTTCGTCGCCAATGTGGTGATCGCTGGGGAGCACCATGACCAGCGCTTGGGGATCGCGTTGGCTGATTTTCCAAGTCGCCCACGCGATGCACGGCGCCGTGTTGCGGGCAACCGGCTCAGCAAGAAATGTGATCTCAGGTTGATTGGCAAACAGCGCACGTGTTGCGGGTAACAAGCGCTGATTGGTGGAAATCACGACGTTGCGTTCAGGGCCGTGCTTCGCCGCGCGGCGCACCGTTGCTTCCAACAGGGATTGATCGCCGTTGAGAGGCAACAGTTGCTTCGGGCGACTCTGACGAGAGGCTGGCCAAAATCGCGTGCCGCTGCCACCGGCGAGCACCACGGCGTAGATTGATTCGTTATGCGACATGCGGCTTAGTTAGCACAGGGCCTAGTTAGCACGACCGCGCCCCCTGAACTACGGACTTGCGGGCCACGAGTTGGCGGTGACCAGGGTGAGCAGGATCATGGGCACCACCCACAGCGCGAAGCGCGGGAATTTGCCCTGGGAGACCCAGCTGCGCAGCCACTTCAACGCAAACAATCCCACAAAGAAAGCGACTACCACACCGAGCAGCGGGACGATGATGGGTTGCCCCCCATGCAACAGCTTCGGCGCTTCCAACATCACTGCGCCGGTGATGGCCGGCAGCGAAATGAGCATCGACAACTCGAAAGCGCGTTCTGGTTTCACGCCGCCATGCAGCGCCACGGCGATGGTGCTCGCGCTGCGTGAGAGGCCGGGGGCAACCGCGAGCCCTTGTGCCACACCGAGCAGCAGCGTGCGCCGCATCGAAAGCCCCTCGCGCTTGCCGCGACGCAGTCGCGACGTTGAAGTCAACGCAGCGGCGGTGCCCAAGAAGCCGAGTGCAACGATCCAAGGCGACCGCGTCCAGCGTTCGACCGGATCTTTCAACGCCAGCCCAATGATGCCTGTGGGGATAGTGGCGATGAGTATCGTAGCAAGATCAGAGTTCTTCCACCGCCCATCGCGCGCGGCGACAGAGGCCACAAAGGGCCCGATCTGAGCGATCAGCTCACGGATCTGACGACGGAAGAACACGACTGTGGCGAGCAAGGTGCCCAAATGCAGCGTCACGCTGAGCGCCAAGTTATCCTCGGATATACCGAGCAGCGCTTGAGCGACCGCCAAGTGCCCGTCGCTGGAGACGGGAAGAAACTCGGTCAAGCCCTGGATGACGCCGAGCAGCACAGCTTGATAGTAAGGCACGCTCATGGGGTCTCCGTTCTAGCCTAAGTCATTGGGGCGAAACAGCGGGGGTGAGGTGGGCGCCCGCCTTTTCCAGTAGATCTTGCAGTTCTGACGTTCCGAGTACGGTGCTCTTGCGGGCGGTAATGGTGCCACTGCGGTCGATCACCACCAAAGTGGGCAGCGTCGTGGCGCCATAGCCGCGAGCCACTTCTCCGCCGTCTGACAGAATCGTGTAATGAGGGCCAAGTTGCGCCAGAAACTGCGCGGCATCTTGTGGAGTATCGGCGGTGTCGATACCCAATACGAGCGTGTCCGTGTCACGCGTGCGCGCGAACACCTGCTCAACTGCCGGCATTTGTTCGCGGCAAGGGCCGCACCAACTGGCCCAGAAATCCAGCAATACGACGCGACCGCGCAGATCGGAAAGGCGCACCCGAGCGCCGGGGTCGCCCCCTAAAATCACAGGGAGGGAGAAATCAGGCGCTCGCACACCCGCCGCATTGAGCGCCTGCGTCCCGGAACCTTTGTAGGGCAAGATAACTAGGCCAAAAAACAAACTGACCCCCGCAAGCAACGCCAAGAACATCCACCCCTGCTTAGGGTCGGAGGATTTGGGCTCTTTGGGTGCTGGGGCGTTCATCGGGGCGTTCGTCTGGGCGTTTTGTCTGGGAGTCTTGTCTGGGCACTGGGGGTTTACGACTGCAGTTCGCTGGAAGGCTAAGGATTGGACGCGAAGGTCGTCGTTTGCGGTAATTCGATGCACAGACGCGCGCCGCCCAGGGGGCCCCGTGTGGCCTCGATGCGGCCCTGGTGCTCCATCACGATCTTCTTGACGATCGCGAGGCCCAAGCCAGTTCCCCCACTGCGAGTGGTCACATAAGGGTCAAAGACTTTGCGCAGCACACTGGGGTCGATTCCAGGCCCACTGTCGTCGACGACAATGCGCAAGCCCGCTGCAGCGAGTTCTCCGCGCACCACCACCGTGCCCTTGCCCGCACGCTGCTGTTCGATTGCTTGTGCCGCATTCTGGATCAGGTTGTAGAGCACGCGGTGGAACAGCTGTGCGTCGAGCGCAGCCAACGCATGACCCGTCGGGATCTCGAAACGCAGCTCCACTCCCGGGGGCAGCGAGACGCCCTCAGCCCGCTCCGCTGTCCCAGAGCCCTTGAGCAGCGTGAATTGATTCTGTTCGCCGCGCAAAAAATCCCACAGATCACACACATCCAGGTGCGCGCTGGGCAGCCGGGCAAACCCGGAAAACTCATTAACCAAGCGCCGCAGCGTGCCCACCTCGGCATCGACGATCTCTACCGTCGTATCAAGCAGCTTCTTGAATTGCGGATCGCCTGCATCATAGCGCTGGTGCAGCTCTTCAATCGCCAGCTGAATGGGTGTCAGCGGGTTCTTGATCTCGTGAGCCAAGCGACGCGCCATTTCCTGCCAGGTCGCAATGCGTTGCAAGTAATCGATGCGCGCGCGGCTTACCTCCACTTCGCTGACCATGCGGTTGAACGAACGCGCCAATTCTGCGATTTCATCAGTGCCGCTGTCGGGCACGCGAATACTCAGATCGCCCGTCCCAACTCGCTGCGTGGCCAAAGCCAAATTGCGCAATTTGGCGACCGCCCCGCTGGCGATCAGCCCCCCCACCAGCCAAGCCAGCACCATGGTCACGACGAGTAGCGACGCAAAGGCTTTGAGGTAGGTGCCTTCGTCGATGTCCCGCCGCTTTTCAAGTGCACGGTAAGCGGAGACGAACTGGCTCATTTCGTCTCTGCCGGCAAAGCGCTGCCGCTGGGCGGCGAACGTGGCATGCAGTTGTGCTGAATCCTTGTCCCCTACCGCCACCTCGACCGGCAGCTCGTTCTCCAAGTTTGGATCGATGGGCTTGCCCCGGTCGGCGCTGGCTAACACCCGCTCGTCTTGGTTGACCGCAACGGTGACCAACGCGGGATATTCTTTCAGCGCCGAGCCGAGCACTTGCTTCAACTGTTCGCCGGTTGGATCTTGAAGGGCATTCGCGAGCGCCGCGGATTGCGCGATGGTCGCGGCCTGCTGACGCAGGTTGGCCTTCGTCTCGTGTACCAGATCCGTGTGCAGCCCCAGCGCGCGATCCAATTGCTCACCCACTTCCGGCAGGTAGAAACGCTCCACCGCTTGTTCGACCATACTGCGCGCAAGCCAAATGGCGCCGCTCGCGGGGATCAACGCGGCCAGCAGGATCACGAATGCCAAACGGCGTCGAATTCCGCCGGTCAGGGCCTTCACGAGCGCCTGGCTTTCATGGGGCCGAGTATAGCCACAGACAGCCCAGCGAGAACCAGACTACCCAGCAAAAAATGCCCAGCAAGATGCTGTATTGTGCTTAAATTGTTGCCACATTTTCTAGCCTGCTTGCTACGCTCCGCGGCCTGCCAATGAAGGAAAAGAACAAGGGAAAGAAGAAATCTGGCGCACGCCGAGTCGAACGGCGCTTCCTCGCTGAAGAGGGCTACGCCTCGCAGGTGGCGACGGGCATCGGGATGGTTGGATCGTTATTGCTCGGCGCCGGTGTGTGGGAGCAGTGGGTGCGCGACGAACCAAAAAGCTACGCGCTGTACCTCGTGCTGGTAGGCGGCGCGATGCTGATCGCGAGTCTATGGCAGAGCAGTCGCGGAGCGTCTCCCATTCGCGTGGGAGATGCGGGTGTTGCGCTGGAGCAACGCAACGATCTGCGGCGCGTGCCTTGGTATCAAATGCAGCACGTGTCGATGAAGGGTGATGCGCTTTGCTTGAGCCTGGAGGGCGGCGCGGGTGACGTGCTGATCCCGCTGGCGGCTCATCCGAAGGCCATTGCCAAGATTGTACAAGAAGCTGCGGGGCGCATCCCTTCTCGCTTGGAAATCAGCCCTAATCAGCACCAAGCCTTGCCACAATTGATCGAGCAAGACGGTGAAGTGCTGCCGATTGACTCGCTGCAAGTCGCGGGCACCAAATGCGTGCATTGCGATCAAGTGATCGTTATGGAGCGCGACGCGCGCCTGTGTCCCGCTTGCGGCGCCGTCTACAACAGCGCGCATGTGCCGCAGCAGTGTAAATCCTGTGGCGGATCTTTGGGCACCCGTGCACTGTCTGCCTGATTCTTGGCCGCCTAATTCTTGGCTGCCTAATTCCTAGCCGCCTAATTCCAAGCCGCCTAATTTCAATCGAACCCAAATGGAGATCGCATGGCAAAAATGACCTTTCCCCCTATTTCAGTGGCCGGCAGTGGCCAATTGTACGCGCGCCTTCACACCACTTCCGGCAACATCGTGGTGCAATTGGAAGAGAGCCGCGTGCCCAACACCGTGGCCAATTTCTGCGGCTTGGCAAGTGGCGCCCAGGCTTGGAAAGACGCCAAGACCGGCGCAGATCAAACCAATACGCCGCTGTACAACGGTGTGCGTTTCCATCGGGTCATCCCCGGCTTCATGATCCAATGCGGCGATCCGCTCACGCGTTATACGGACACCGCGTCACGATGGGGAACGGGTGGGCCCGGCTACCGCTTCGACGACGAATTTCACCCCGAGCTCAAACACAAGGCCGCCGGAGTTCTCTCGATGGCCAACGCAGGCCCTGGCACCAACGGCTCCCAGTGGTTCATCACCGAGGGGCCCACTCCTCATCTCGATGGCCGTCATTCAGTGTTCGGTCACGTGGTGGCGGGCCTGGACGTCGTGAAGAAAATCGCGAACGTGCCCCGTGGCCCCAGTGATCGCCCCAACCAAGAGCAAGTGCTGCAACAAGTGGAACTCTTCCGCAGCGCAACGCCACCGACGAGCTGAGCCGCCCACTAGCTGGCGGCGAGCAATCAATCCACCTCGATCACGTGCACTTCAACGAGCGGGCGCACGCCGGAGCGGCGTTCGATGTGCCGTCTGACTAGGCGGACCAATTCGTCATGAACGTCGAGGCGCTGTTTCCGCCAGCGCGCTATTTCTTGATCCAGGCCATCGGCAATACGATTGGCGAAAGTGCTCGCGGAGCCGACTTGTTCAAAGCCGGGGATGCCGCGCAAAGACAGCTGAGCGGGGCCAGCCACTTTGCCCTTGGCGCGCAGGGCCACACTGAACACCGCGCTGCCTTGGCGGGCCATTTCCGAGCGCTCGCTCAAGATTTCAGGGGGCAGAATGGTGCCACCGAAGGCGGCGGAAACGCGGCCAGTTGCTACTTTCGGCCCTAGGCTGAGCCCCTCAGCGCCAAGCCGAATCACTTGACCGTTCTCGATCACCTGCACATCGCTCACGCCCACGCTGCGACCTAGCTCGGCGTGCCGGGTCAGGTGATGCAAAGTGCCGTGCACGGGCACGAACGACTTTGGGCGCACGAGTTCCAACATACGCCGCTGTTCGTCGCGGGCGCCGTGTCCACTGGTGTGGATCCCCGGGTCGCTGAACGTGCTGTGAACGTGAACACCAAGGCGCAGCAGGCCGCCCATCATGCGCACCACTTTGCGATCATTGCCGGGAATGATGCGGCTGGAGAGGATCACGGTGTCGTTCTCTTGCAACTTGAGGTGCTGATGATCCCCGCTTGCCAAGCGCTGCAGCGCGGATCCGGGCTCGGCTTGCGTCCCGCTCGCGAGCACCATCAACTTGTCGCGCGGCACTTGTTCCGCTTGCTCGGGCGCCACAAGCAGCCCCGGAGGCCAAGAAAGCAGCCCCAACTCCAACGCGACTTCCGTGTGCAGCTGCAAACTGCGCCCCAGTGGACAAATCTTTCGACCTACCTTCTCTGCGATCTTTCCCAAACTGATCAGACGCTGCACATTGCTGGAGAACAGCGACACCACCACGCGCTCGGGCGCATTAGCAATCAACGGCTCAAGCGCTTGTGCCACCGCAGCTTCTGATCCACTGCTGCCCATGCGATCGATGTTGGTACTGTCACTGAGCAGCAGCGCCACCCCTTCGTCCCCAATCGCGCTCAAGCGCGTTTCGTCCGTAGGCTCGCCGTCGGACGGCGCGGGGTCGAATTTGAAATCGCCGCTGTGAACCACGACGCCCACTGGTGTCTGAATGCGCAGTGCCGTCGCCTGGGCGATGGAATGGGAGACCCGCACCGGCTCCACCTGGAATGGCCCAATCGAGTAACTTTCGCCGCACTGCACTCGATGCAAAACTGCCGATCGAATGCCACGCTCTTTCAGGCGGTGTTCAGCTAAGCGCAGCGCATGCGGCGGACCCCACACTGGGGTAGGGAATTTTGAAAGCAAAAAGGGCAACCCCCCGATGTGATCCTCATGTCCGTGGGTAACGAATGTTCCCAATAGAGTAACGCCACTTTTCTCCAGCCAAGAAAAATCCGGATGGATGACATCGATGCCCAAATCGTCTTCCGGAAAATTCACACCGCAATCGATCAGCAGCGCCTGGCTTTCCCACACCAGGGCCAGGCAGTTCATACCCACTTCGCCCAAGCCCCCCAGGGGCAACACGCTCAGGGCGGCAGGGGCTGCGGCGGTCACTGCAGCACATATAGCTTGCGTGCAGCGGGAATGGGTCAAAATTGGAAAGCTCAAAATCGGAAAGCGGAGCTGGTAGGCTGCTGTGTCTCATGGCCACGCGCACCGTCGACCCAAAGGCGGCCTATGAATTGCTGCAGCAGGGTTACCTTTTCCTCGATGTGCGTAGCGAATTGGAATTCGCGCTCGGGCATGCGCCGCACGCGTACAACGTGCCGATTTCTCAGCCCCAATACGATCAACTCATCCCCAATCCGGATTTTTTGAAGATCGTGTGTGCCAATGTTCCACGCCTAACCCCGCTCGTTGTGGGGTGTCATGCCACAGCTCGCTCGGCGCGAGCCTGTGCGGAACTGGAGGGCGCTGGCTATACCAATTTGGTGCATGTCATCCCAGGTTGGGACGGACAGCGGGATGCATTTGGGCGCATCCTCCCCGGCTGGTCGCGCTTGGGTTTGCCCGCGGAAACGGGCGACGGTGGTGAACGCGGCTACGCTGCTCTCTTGGCTCAAGCCATTTTGGGCGAGCGCTCGTCTTGATGCGCGCCGGCCTTGGGCGCCAGATGCGCAAGTTTAGCACCCAGCGCGCAATGCGCACGCCAGACACCTTTCGCCGCGCAATTCACGTGGGGCAACCCTGGCGTACGCTGGGCGCTCACGTTCACTCACCTTGTAAATCGGTTTAGTTGTTCGATGTAGGTATCACAGGGTAGCTGCAAAACGAGCGGCAACTACGCTGTAGGTGATTTCAGCTGAGCTAAGCTCAGTTAAAGCTTGGCAGCATCAGTGGCGTCCTGGGGTGCCGTGCTAAATTTGATTTGTTGCTCCGATAACCGGACACACGGAGGTTCCTCATGATAGCCGCAAAGATCGTCTCACTCTCGCTGATCGCTTCTGGAGCGGGGCTATTCGGCGTCATAGGCTACATGCAGCACCATCACCCTGAATCTGGGGTGAAGGCCGAGCCCGTCGCGGCAGCGCCCCTACGCGTATTCGTCGACAAGCCCGTGGAAGTCGCGCCCCCCGCTGAGCCGACGACGGTGGTGTTGCCGCCAATGGTAGTGAAAGAGAAAAAGATCTCTCGCTCAGCCCCAGTTGCAAAGCCTCCCACGCGTGTGCCGTGTTCGGGTTGGCGCGATCTGGGTTACCAGCACGTTGACAATGGGCAAGCCACCGGTGTGAGCCGAGTGCGCGAGATCTGTCCTCCCGAAGCACCCAGCGGCCATTGAACCCTCACTGCGCGTTGCGTTAAGGCCGCCTCGATCCTGGCGGGCAGGCAAAGTTCTGCTCCGGATTGAAACAGGCTATTTGTTGGGATTTTTTCAGAAATAGCAAACCTTCGCGCCCTTTTCCGCCCGCCGTTTGATGCTGTACGATGAGGGCCTTTGCTAGTAGCGTGCGCTGCCCCAAGGGCCCCGGCGCAGATCCGCAAATGCGCAGTTCTGCCTAGCTGTAGAGGAAACGAACCCCAAACATGACTCAATCTGTCAGCGATTTTCTAACCTTCGAAGACAACGCCTTAGCCAAGAAGTGGTCGGGCAAAAAAGTGCCGATGTCGGACATCTACGAGGCCTACATCGACGGCAAGATCGATATTCCGCAAGACAAGTGGGAGCCG
This sequence comes from Polyangiaceae bacterium, assembly GCA_035496495.1. Classification (GTDB taxonomy): domain Bacteria; phylum Myxococcota_A; class Polyangia; order Polyangiales; family Polyangiaceae; genus SZUA-265. Next base: position 1,920 of record DATJEQ010000437.1, on the reverse strand, counting down.
TTCTTCAATTCGCGCGAGGACATCGTGCAGTTCCGCCTCACGGAGTCGCTGCTCAAGTGGGGCCTGACAAACTTCTTGCCGGAAGTGACGATCCACTCGAAATCGCAAGACAGCCGCATCGTTGCGGAGAACTACAACCGCGGGAACGACTTCTACGGTTGGTTCTTGGGTGAAGCGATGGTGTACACCGCCGCCGCTTTTGAAAACCCGAGCATGCCGCTTGAGCTGGCGCAGTACCGCAAGATTGACATCTGCTGCCAGAAGCTCAAGCTCAAGGAAGGCGATTCATTGCTCGATATCGGCTGCGGCTGGGGCACCTTTGTTGCCCGTGCGGCTCGCGAGTTCGGCGCAAAGAGCTACGGCGTCTCGCTGGCGCAAGAGCAAATCAATTTCGGTATGGATCGCATCCAGAAATACGGCGTGGCAGATCGAGCCAAAGTGGAAGTGTGCGACTACCGCAACATCCAAGGCCGCTACAACAAGATCGTCAGCTTGGAGATGGTTGAGCACGTCGGCATCAAGAACTTGGTCGGCTACTTCAAGAAAGTGAATGAGCTGCTCGACGACAACGGTCTGTTCGTTTTGCAATGGACGGGCATTCGCGACCTGTACAGCCCGCGCAATCCGCTTTCCGCCCTCACCTTGAAGCCGGAAGATCTGATTTGGGGCCTGTTCATGAATCGCTACATTTTCCCTGGAGCGGATGCGAGCCTGCCGCTTTCCGCCATGTTGCGCGCCGCTGAAGACGCTGGGCTAGAGGTTGCCAGTGTTGAGCGCATGAGCGCGCACTACGTGCTCACGCTGCGCGCATGGCGCGATCAATGGCTCGCCAATCGTGAAGCGGTGGTGAAAGCCTACGGTGAGCGCTGGTTCCGTCTGTGGTATTTCTTCCTGCACTGGTCTGCACTGATCGGTGAACAGGGCAGCGCGTTTACCTACCAAGTGCTGTTCCACAAGAACCGCAACGACTTCGACCGCATGGGCCTGGCGTACGGCTAAGTCCTGCGCTTGATCTCGAATTGCTCCAGCGATCCAGCTCAGTCCCAGCAACTGCGTTGCGCTCCGTTAGCAATTGCGGCTGAGCAAAAAAAATGCGGCGTGCTTGCCAGGGCACTGCGTGTTGTGCGCGATATTTTGCGCTAACCGCGGGTGATTGCGGTACCAGCTCTACTGTGGGCTAGATCCGCACGGCGATCCGTGCGCGTTACGCCCCGGCAGGAGATGATCAATGAGGCTTGAGTTGAGTATGCTGCGCTGTGGCATTTGCGCCAGTTGGGCGCTCGCGCTGTGCGGGTGTGGTGGCGCTGAGCCGGCATCGGGCGCCAGTGCCTCAGAGGTCGGAAGCAATCTGCCGCAGGGCCCAGCGTCCGCAGGCGCTGGGAACGCCGCAGTGGGTGGCGTCGCTGGGGGCAACGGCACAATGGGGAGCGGCGCGGGTGGCGGCAGCGCGAGCGCGAGTGGCAATCAAGGTGAGATCGATGGGTTCAATCTCGGTACCTACATGCCAGCGCCTGCGCTCACCCCCGAGCAGATGATGGCGATGTGTCAGCCGAACTTGACGGGCTTAGTGCGCGATTTCAAGGGCAAGAATGAGCCCGGAGGTCATCCGGATTTCGAGGCGTTCTCCGGAGGTTCTGCGTCGAAAGGCATCGTGCAGCCAATGCTCGGTGCCGACCATAAACCCGTGTACGCATCGATGGGTGCTTTTGTTGATCCGCAAAATGGCCCACAGACAACGACTCAAGCCAATTTCGACCAATGGTATCGCGACACGCCGGGCGTCAATATGACAACCGAGTTCACGATCCAGCTCATGCCCAGCAATGTGCCCGGCGTCCTGACGTTCGACGATCCCGCGTTTTTCCCGATCGACGGCATGCTCTTCGGCAACACGCCCGGGCAGCAGCACAATTTTGGCTT
>DATJEQ010000436.1:0-4093 GCA_035496495.1 Polyangiaceae bacterium | reverse complement strand
CATCCGTTCCAACACCACGCGCAGCATGCCTTTGTCGATCGCCTTCCTGCAACGCTGACAGCGCGCCCTCGCCGTAGGCGCGCGATCAACCCGCATCACCTTAGGCAAGAGCGGGTTTTGTTGCGCGAGCTGCGCGATCTTCAAGAGCTGGTCGGCGTCGTCAACTGTTACGCCGGAATTAAGCAGTGCTTCGAGCTTCTCGGGCAAGCGCAGCGCGGCACAGCGCACGTGATACCAAAAATGAGTATCCCCTTCGCCGTATGGGTTGGGAACTTGCTCACCGAAACGTAGCTCGGCCTTGGCAATCGGTTGCCGGCAAGCCCTGCACTTGGCGCGGGCACTGGGCGCGGGTTCAATGATATCCGCCACGCCCAGACGTCAGCTCACACTCCCAAGCTTGTCAAGCCGACCTGCAAAGAAACAGGCGCCTGGCACCGCAGCGCCGAGGATTGCGTGCGGGCCAGGCCTCCGTGCGGGCTGTTCCCCGGCCTTGTCGTAAATAAACGGCCAAGTTCGATAATACTTGAGGAGAAACTTGTAGAAACTCAGACCTCACTTCTGCGACGCAAGCTTTGCGCAGGCGGTCCCCGTGATAGCGTGCGCCCGCTCAAGGGAGGCTAAAGTCGTGAAGTTTCTGTTGAAAGTGGTGGGCTATTTCCTCGCGTCGCTGGTGGCCTTGGTGCTTTGCGCTTGGCTGTTCATTGAGCTGACCTGGAAGAAGACCTACGCGAAGCTGCAGCTGCCTGAGATTCACGCCAGTAGTGATCCAGGAGTGATCGCGCAGGGCGACTACTTGGTTCACGCGGTGTCACATTGCTCAATTTGTCATGAGCCCGCAGAGCAATTCAAAGCGCTGCAACCCGGAAGTACCGATCCCGGCGGGGCCGATCTGATCGGTGGACACGAATGGCAAGCCGGGCCCTTCGGCACATTCCATGCGGCCAACATCACGCCCGATAGCGAAACCGGAATTGGCGGATTGAGCGATGGCGAACTGGCTCGCGTCATCCGCCAAGGCGTACGCAAAGACGGCTCTCAAGCCGTCTTCATGTCGTTCGTCGTGGGGCCAATGGCTGACGAAGATCTCACGGCAATCATCTCCTACTTGCGCACGCTGCCGCCGATGAAGCACGACAATCCGAAGGACGAGCTGGGCCTAGCGGGGAAGTTAGTGATGAAATTGTTTGAGCCGCGCAGCGATCCGGCACCGCAATGGGCGCCTCCGGGAGGCATCAGCATCGAGCGTGGCAGGTACCTCGCCAACGGTCCGGCCTGGTGCGTCGGCTGTCACACTGCGGCCGATCCGTTCAAGGGGATGAAATTCACGGGCGCACCGCTCTCCGGTAATCCCGAAGCCGAACCCGATCCGACGGATCCTGATTTTGAATTTGTCGAGCCCAATCTCACTCCCGATCCAGAAACAGGGCACATCACCCAGTGGACCGAGGACGCGTTCGTAGCGCGCTTCAAAGTGGGGGCGGTGTTCAAAGGCACCAAAATGCCGTGGCCGAATTTCGCGCATATGACCGAAGACGACGTGCGCAGCATCTTCCGCTATTTGCGTTCACTGCCGCCAACCAAGAATTACATTGGACCAACGCGCCGCCCCAAGGGCGGTAAAGCGCAATAGCAACGAGCGATCAGAGTGAGTACGCAGCGCTCGCTCGTCGCCTGAGTGCAGCCAATGCTGCGCTGAGCAGCACGAGCGAGAATGCGGTGCCGCGCGGCGCGTCGCGCCCACTGAGCAAACAGCCGCAGCCTTTGCTTGAGTCACTCGTGGACGTGTTGTTGCCCGTGCTCGTGCCGCCCGCGTGGTATGGCGCCGTGCCCGCAGCGCTCATCGCGGCAGTGCCCGCGGTACCCACGACGCCGCCGGTTGACATCGTGCCGCTCATTCCGCCTGTGGTGAGCCCAGTAGAACCACCGCCGGTTGGGGGCGTTGGTGTGGGGGGTATCACTGCCGTCGGATCGCCGAATTTGCCGAGCTGATCTTGATCGTGCCCATCGAGATCGATCGCGCCGATGTCGGCAACGCGCCCTTGGGCGTCGTTGTCTTGTGGATCGCCGGCGTCGATCACCGAGCTGCCAGCCATCGGCGTGTAGCGCTCGCGGAATAGGGCCAGCACCTGTGAAACCGTTTGCGTGCCCTGCCACACCGCGGCCTCGTCGATCACATTTTCTATCATGCGATTGGGCAATGGCATCACCCGCGTCCCGGCAAAGGGAGTGTCAGCAAGCTGACCGTCAGCGCCGTCACTGGCATCGTGCGCGCCCGCCCCAACGAAGTCGTAGTTCGATTTGTTGCTGTTATCCGGCGAATAGAACGCATTGTAATCCGCGTACAAATACGCGGCGGCGCCACCCACGATGCGCTCGGTGCCCATGCCGTTTTCCGCGTCCCGTGAGAATGTCACCAAATTATTGCGCAAGCTGCTGACCTGTGACCCGCCAGACATTCCAATCGTGGCATTTGAAAAATCACCAAAATCGGCGCCGCCACCGTCAAAGGTGTTGTTGTAGATTTGCAGACCTGTCTCCCCGCCGTAGCATTCAATGCCCGCGTTCAGCCCTTCGTCGCCGCCGGGCGTGAAAATATTGTGATGGATGCTGGCGTTGGCCTTCGCGGTTCGTATCCAGGTGTGTCCATACCCGTACACAACGTTGTAACGAAACTCGCCGGCCAGATCTTGCACAGGCCACGACGAATCGCGGATGAAGTTGTGCTCAGTGAGCACGTTGCTTCCAGCGTGCTCGTAGTAGAAATTGTAACCCTGGCTCCAGGCGCCGCGGTAATTGTGGTGACTGTAATTACCGCGGATCACCGTATCCGAGCTGCTGATGTTCAGCACGGTGCGCGGACCAATGAACACATTGCTCGCCTGCTCGTCATCGCCACCGATGAGCCAACCGGCTCCCTTGAAATCCATTTGCCCCGCCCCCACACGATTGCCCTGAAACAGCTTTTGGTTCGCGCCATCCCCGCTCAGGCTGATCACGAACGGCACCGCCGGATTGCTCGCCTCGAACTGGAGTCGATTGTTGGCGCGGAATTCGTTGCGCAACACGGCAACGTCCCCCGCGCTGCTCAGCGTGACGGCTCCGGTGTCCTCAAATATCGAGTCAGCGATGTCGATACTGTCGACCGTGCCGGTCAACCCGTCCGTATCCAGAGCCCCAAGTCCGGTGATCAGGCTGTTATGAATCACCAGCGCGCCACTGGCATCGACCCGGTGCCCGTTGCCGACCACGATCACATTGTCCCAGTTGACTGGGCCCGTCATGTCCGCAGTCAGCGTCACCAACATCTTCGCCGGCGGCGCGTCGACCGCGACCGTCATGGGGTCGCTATCCAGCGTATCGATCGCCACCCCGTCGTTCGAGAAATAGGCGCGCACGACGATTTCGTGGTCGCCCGGGGCTAGAGCATCGGTGGGCGCACTGAAGCGGAAGAACCCGATGGGGTCGGGATTGTGGTCGTGATTGAACGCGATGGTGTGCGGAATGCGCGTCAAATTGGAATCGATGTCTGTCTGTAGAACGCCGTCGATCAAGACTTCGAATTGCGGCCAACCCGTGGGCGTTCCCCCGCCGGAGCATTGCGCCACTCGCGGGGGCTCGCTGTAATCCGGCGCCGGTAACGCATTTGAAATGGTTTCGCCGGCCGGGCATACAATGAACCCCTTGCCGTCGCGCTCGTCGAAGATGTCGGCAAAGATCACCAGCGGCTGCCCCGCGGTGAAATGCATACCCGGAGCGGGGCTCTTGAATGCAGCTTTGTGCGCGAAGGCGTTGCTGGTGGCCAGCAGTAAGCTCAATACCGAAAGAGCGCCCCCCAACCGAGCAGTCATTCGTGAGCAGTTACCACGGCGCGTTTGGGCGATCCCTCCTCGCGGCAAATTGCTGAAATTGCAACACAATTTGTCTAAAACTGCTCGATTGTGTCAGTTTGCACTATTGCCAATCCCATCCCGCCAGAGCATTGTGCCGCCCCAATTAGGAGGGATTCGCCCAATGAAAAAGCTAGGGATTGCTATCGCATTGTTATCAACCGTCGCGTGCAGCAGCGCGCCGCCGCCAGAAGCAGCGGCCCCCA
>DATJEQ010000435.1:0-2976 GCA_035496495.1 Polyangiaceae bacterium | reverse complement strand
GGTGAGCAGGTTGGTCAAATCGAGCGCAGTGTGCCAACCGGGGTTGTACTCACGGTTGCCGGTGACTCCCACCTTTGTGGCGCGAGCCTTGAGCCCCTGCAGACGAGTGAGGGCTTCCTTCATCTCGTCTTCAAGGCGCACGATGCCCACCAGCTGCTGCATGGTAGCTTGCAGATCTTCCTGCACTTTGTACGGGCCTTCGTCGCTCTTGCGTTCGAAAGGCTCCAACGCGGCCTTGGCAGCGGCTTCCACCGAGGCGCTGTCGACATTCGCGTTGGGGTTCTCCTTGGCGAACTTGGCAGCGTACAGCCCGGCGCGGCGACCAAAGACGAGCAGATCCGAGAGGGAATTGCCGCCCAGGCGATTGGCACCGTGAAGCCCCGCGGCCACTTCGCCTGCTGCGAACAGTCCGGGCACATTCGACATCTGCGAATCGCCGTCGACCCTCACGCCGCCCATCATGTAATGCGTCGTGGGGCCGACTTCCATTGGCTCCACGGTGATGTCGACGTTCGCCAGTTGCTTGAACTGGTGATACATGCTCGGCAACTTCTTTTTGATGTGCTCCGCGGCGTTGGGCAGCTTCTCTTTGATCCAGGCGATATCAAGGAACACTCCGCCGTGCGGGCTGCCGCGACCGGCTTTGACTTCGCGCATGATGCAGCGCGCGACGTGATCGCGAGTGAGTAGCTCTGGGGGCCGGCGCGCGGCTTTGTCGCCCTGGGTGTAGCGCCAGCCCTCTTCGGGGTTGTCTGCCGTCTGAGTCTTATAGTTGTCGGGGATGTCGTCGAACATGAAGCGACGGCCTTCGCTGTTCTTCAGCACCCCGCCTTCGCCGCGCACACCCTCCGTCACCAAAATGCCGCGCACGCTGGGCGGCCACACCATGCCGGTGGGGTGGAACTGAATGAATTCCATGTCGACCAATTCGGCGCCAGCTTCGTAGGCCAGGGACTGCCCGTCGCCGGTGTATTCCCAGCTATTGCTGGTGATCTGGTAGGCGCGCCCAATGCCGCCTGTGGCCAGCACCACGGACTTGCCTTTGAACACCCGGAAGCGGCCGCGTTCGCGGTCGTAACCAAAAGCGCCCACGACGCGATTGCCGTCTTTCAACAGGCGGAACGTGGTGCACTCCATGTAGACGGAGATCCCTTGATGCACACCGTGATCTTGCAGAGTGCGGATCATCTCTAGGCCCGTGCGATCTCCCACGTGGGCTAGCCTGGGGTAGCGGTGCCCCCCAAAATTGCGCTGCAGGATGCGTCCGTCTTTCGTGCGATCGAACACCGCGCCCCAGGCCTCCAGCTCGCGTACCCGATCGGGGGCCTCTTTGGCGTGTAGCTCGGCCATGCGCCAGTTGTTGAGGTACTGACCGCCGCGCATTGTATCGGCGAAGTGAACGCGCCACGAGTCGCGGTCATCGACGTTGCCCATCGCAGCGGCCATGCCGCCCTCGGCCATCACTGTGTGCGCCTTGCCCAGCAAAGATTTGCACACCAGGCCCACGGAAACGCCCTCCGCTGAGGCCGCGATCGCCGCACTCAAACCCGCGCCACCCGCGCCAATGACGAGCACGTCGTGCTCGTGTGTCTCAAAGTCAGTCATTAAAAAATCCTATAGTCAACGATCACGCCCATGGAGCACAGGCGCACATACAAATCCGCGGCCATCACGCCGATCAGGCTCGTCCACGCCCAATTCATGTGACGGCGATTGAGGCTGCTCACGCAGTCGTAACACTTCTTGCCCAGCGCATTCTGAGACAACACGTCGTTCTTGCCGCCGATCAAGTGCCGCAAGGAATGACAGCTGAAGGTGTACAGCGAGAGGAACGTGACGTTCGCGATCAGAACCAAAGAACCCACCGCCAGTCCGAATTCTTCCTTGCCGGTGTGCTCGTCGAACACCCACAACCCTTTGTAGGCGTCGTACGCGAGGATGGGCAGGAACAGCAGGGCGAAGTACAGGAAGTAACGGTGGATGTTCTGAATGATCAGTGGAAATGAACGCTCCCCCAGGTAGCTCTTCCGCGGCTCGCGCACCGCGCAGCCCGGCGGATCGGCCCAGAAGGCTTTGTAATATGCGCCGCGATAATAATAGCAGGTGAAGCGAAAGCCGCCGGGCGCCCACAGGATCAACAGCGCCGGTGAGAAGGGCAGAAAATCCGGGAACCAACTGGGCTTGGGCCCGAACCACGCGTGCGGCGAGCTGCCGAAGATCTCGGGCGAGTAAAACGGTGAAAGATAATTGCCGTAGAAGTAATGCGCGTTCTGGAAGGCGGCCCAGGTTGCGTAACCGATGAAACTCGAAAGGATCAGGAACGTCAGCAGCGGGGCGACGTACCAGCGATCTTGTCGCATCGTCCACGCACTGTGCGCCGAGGCGCTGTGTTCCGGGGCAAGCGGGAGGCTAGGGGAGGCCATAGGTTCATGAGAGCAATACCCACGAGCCTCCCTATTTTCAAGAAAAGCTCACCGAAAAAGACGCGAGAAATGCCGCTGAGGTCGTCCAGCGAATGAGGCAGCCCTGACCATGAGCAACACCCTGACGCTGAGCAAAAATGTGTCTTATGTTTCAAGTAGCCAAGAGAGGCGTTCTCTAGCGGCTGGATCGGCCGTCGTGCGGTCGGTAATGACGGCGAATTTGAGCGCGCTGCTGGCAGCGCTGCGCTTTGGATCCGGCAGATTTTGCGCCAATTCGGCAACCGTGCGCTTGGCCTGCTCGGCGTTGGCGCGCAGTACGGCCAAGATCGCGTCGACCGAGACGTCTTCCTCTGTCTCGTGCCAGCAGTCGTAATCGGTCGCCAGGGCGAGCGTGGCGTATGGCAACTGAGCTTCGCGAGCGAGCTTTGCTTCCGGAAGCGCGGTCATCCCGATCACGCTGACCCCCCAGCTGCGATACAATTTGCTCTCTGCCCGCGTGGAGAATTGAGGCCCTTCAATGCACACGTAGGTCCCGCCGAAATGCACCCGAGAG
>DATJEQ010000434.1:0-8956 GCA_035496495.1 Polyangiaceae bacterium | reverse complement strand
GCACCAGCGCAGCCCCGTCCTCCCCGTAATGCTCGCGCAGGAAACCGGCAACCACCTCGTCATTCGGCAATTCGGTACGCGCATGGGAAATGCTGCCCGCTTCCACCACTCTACCGGATCGAATGTAGAGCATGGCCAGCTCGACCAAATCCCCCTCGCGATAAAGCCCCAATACGTCCTGATCCAACTTGGAGACGCTGACGACGCTTTGCTTCTCGCGCACACTGTGTACAGCCCGCAGTTGATCGCGGTAGCGCCCGGCCAATTCAAATTCCAGTGCCTGGCTGGCCGCCTGCATGCGCTCTTCCAGCTGCGCGGTGAGTTCGTCGTGACGCGCATCGAGGAACAGGCTCACCGCGGATACTTGTGCCGCGTAGGCCTCCTGCGACACGTCCATCACGCAGGGGGCAAGGCAGCGCTTGATCTGGTACTGCAAGCACGGCCGAGTGCGACTGTGCAGCTCGCGATCGGAACAGGTTCGTAGTTGAAAGTGCTTTTCAACGAGATGCAACATCCGTCGCGCCGATTTCGCAGAGTGATACGGGCCGAAATAGCGCGCCCTATCCGGTTGGGGGCGGCGCACCAACTCCAAATGCGGCCATTCCGCTTTGGGATCCAGGCGAACGCTCAGGTACTCTTTGTCGTCCCTCAGCTTAATATTGAATTTGGGCTTGTGCTCCTTGATCAGATTATTTTCTAGGATCGCGGCTTCTTTCTCGCTCACCGTGACGACGGTTTCCAGATCCGCCACCGTGCCACGCAGAAAAGGAACGAAGGCCCGCACATCGCTCGAGCCGGGCTGAAAATACGCGCGCACCCGAGAGCGCAGATTGCGCGCCTTGCCCACGTACAAGACGCGCCCGGTTGCATCGCGGAACAAGTAACACCCCGCGCGAGCCGGCAATTGCTCCAGCTTGGATTGCACGAGATCTTGCGAGGCCTGAGCCATTGGCAAGTCGTTCTTGACGAAAAGGGGCGCCGTTTTCAAGATGCAGCTCCCGCCGCTCTCCGCCATGTCACCTCTGCCCGCTCTTTTGTCTCACCTGCGCAAGGGGCCCGCCGGTTTGAGATTGGGGCTTTCTGCCGCATTCGGCTTGATCTTAGGGCTTGCGCTGGTGCCCCGGCAGCCTCAGCCTGAAGATCCGCACGCGCCGCCGCCGCAGCTGATTTTTCTGGGACAAACGTTGCCCAGCGACGACAGCGCAGCCGAGCGTGCCCTGGCGCTCTTGCGCGCGCGTGTGGCGGGCAAGCTCTCGCTGCAACTCGACGGCGACGCACGCGAGGTCAGCTACGCAGATTTAGGCGTCGCGATCGACACGGTGCGACTGCAACAGCTGATCCAAGACAGCCGCGATGCCACTAGCCCCCTGCGACGAACACGGCGACGCTTGGCACAGACTGGGCCGATTGCCCTGCCAGCCACTTTGGTGTTCGACGAGCAACGAACGCTGGCGACGCTGCAGCGCTTCAAAGATGAGTTGGATCGGCCCGCGTTGCCGGCGCGAATAGACATTGAGCAGCATAAAGTAGTAGCGGAACAAGTCGGCCGCACGCTGGATGCGGATGCCTCACTGGGGGCAATCAGCCGCGCGCTTGAAGTTGGTGCAACGAGCGTGACCGCCGTTTTCCAAAAGCTCAAGCCGCAACGCGTGGCCGCGGGGCTCTCTCAGGTGCGTTACGATTCGACGATCGCGTATTTCGAGACACCTTATGATCGCTCGGAGCGGTCGCAAGCGCGCACCTTCAATCTGCGTCATGCCGCCGAAAAATTAGACGGTTTGGTGCTGTTCCCGGGGCAAGAATTCGACTTCAACGCCACAGTGGGCCCGCGCGACGAGGCCCACGGCTACCAAGTGGCAAAAGTGATCGCGGAGGGCGAACTGGTCGACGGGATTGGCGGCGGCACGTGTCAGATTTCGGGCACCTTGCACGCCGCCGTGTTCTTCGCGGGATTGGATATTTTGGAGCGCTACCCGCACACGCGCCCCAGTTCGTACATGAAAATGGGACTGGATGCGGCGGTGGCCTATCCCACCATGAATTTCCGTTTCAGGAATTCGTCCTCGTTGCCGATTGTCATCCACGAAACGGTCACCGGCGGCGTGGTGCGCGCGGAAATTCGAGGCGCACAAGTCGGCCCTGCCGTCACCCTGATCCGCCGCATTGAGAGCTCTACGAATTACGATGAGCTCGAGCGTGCCGACAATCGCGTGCCTTTCGGCAAGCGGGTGCTGCTTCAACGCGGGGTTCCCGGTTTCAAACTGAAACGCTACCGCGTCGTGCGTGATGAGCAGTACGGCGTGCGCGACATGTGGCGCGACACTTACCCGCCCACATCACAAATCGTGCTGGTGGGGCAGAAGCACGACTCGAAGCCGACGGATATGCCGCACTCAGATATCCATCCGGAGTATTTGGCCGATGAATTGCTGGTGCTCACCAAGCAACGGGAGACTCCCGACGAGCCCACGCGCTTCAGCGAACGGCGCGACCCGGGTCGCTTCGGCGAAAAGGGTTGGACTAAGGCCGCGGGGATGCCCTTCTTCGAGAGCAAACCTTGAGGCTGCCAACGCTGGCCCTTCGGCCGCTTTCGCAATCTGCCCGAAGAAACTAGGGTAAATCCTATCCTTGACGGGATGGTCACCTTGCGGGAATGTCTCGGCCCGCTGGTTGCTTCTGAACTGAACGGCCGGCCCCCCTCGGCTCGCAGACTGTACCATGAACACCGCAGAAAATACCTACTCCCCGCCCTCCACCCCAGAACCGAAACCCTCCGATTCGCGTGCAACGCCGCGCACTGTCGATTGGAGCAACCCACGCGTTTCCGCGATTCTTGAAGCGGCAGCCAAATGCTTCGCCCGCAAAGGCTTCAGTGCCACGACCTTAGCCGAAATTGGCAAAGAGCTCGGGCTACGTAAGAGCATTGTTCATTACTATTTCGCCAGCAAAGCGGCCCTCATTCACGAGGTGCAGAGCTACACCAATCACAAGTACCTCGAGCGCGTGCGCGAATCGCTGAAGAACGGCGATAGTAACACCGCCGCAATGCGATCACTGTGGTCGGCAACGGAAGAGAGCAACGTGGGCCTGAACATTGAGGTGTGGAGCACTTCGCGCAATGATGAGGAACTCAAGCGTCGCGCTTCCGCTTTGCAACAAGAGAAGCGCAAGCTGGTTGCTGATGGCTTGACCGAGCTGCTCGGCGCCGATGTGGCCGCTCGTGCCCCCATGCAATCGTTGTGCACGCTGATTTTGGGCGTGCTCAATGGCTTGAGCGTCAGCGAGTACGTCGAAGGTGAAGGCGCCCAGGCTCAAGAGGCCTACGGCATCTTCCTATCTTTGCTGAAGCTAGCCGCCGAGCACCCGCAAGCGCTGTCAGTCAAGTAACGACGCGTGTTCGACCAAGTCAAAGGTCAACCGGCAGCAGTGGCGACACTGCAGGCGGCCCTGCGCAGCGGCCGCGTGCACCACGCCTATCGATTCGAGGGCCCACGCGGAGTCGGCAAAGAACTGTGCGCGCTGGCATTTGCCAACGCACTCATCGGAAACCCGCCCGGACAGACCACGCACCCTGACTTGGTGTTCATTGGGCGGGGCCTTTATCGCGATGGCGGCGTTGAAGCGAGCGAGCTGACGGGCATCAGTGTCGAGCAAATTCGCAAAGTGGTACTGTCGCGTGTCGGGTTCGCACCGCACCAAGGCAAAGCGCTGGTTTTCATTGTGCGCGAGGCCGATGAGTTGACAACTTCGGCCGCCAACGCGCTGTTGAAGACGCTGGAAGAGCCGCGACCCCATGTTCACTTTCTGCTTCTGACCAACAACCCCGATCGACTGCTCGACACCGTGCGCTCACGCACACTGCCGGTTCGCTTTGGCCCGTTGCCCCAGGCGGTGATTGCGGATCTGCTGCGAGCGGCGGGCAAACCGGTCGAACTTGCCGCACTGGCGGAAGGCAGTGCTCACCTGGCTTTCTTGCTGGCTGAAGATCAGGAGCTGCACAACCGCGAGGAATTCATTCAATCGGCCACAGGCGCCATCACCGCGGCGCATTTTGCAGCCGCTCTCGACGTCGCCTCCGATTTGCCCAAGCAGCGCGACGCGCTGTGCGAACAACTCCGCGCACTGTGTCAGCATTTTGCGGTCGCCGCGCGCCATGTCGTGGGGACGAATCCCAATGAGGCGGTGCAATCAGCCCAACGCTTTGCCTGCACCGCAGAGGCCTTGCGCTCGATCGAACGCAATGGCCAGCCCGCGCTGGTGATCGAATCCTTGCTCAGTCAGCTGCGCCGGACCTAAAGCGAGATTTCACTCCCATGGCACTTGATACTGCCGCGCAATTGCAGTGATCGCAGGCCAGATCTCCGTTTCACTCTTCGGCGCAGGCACTGGGAACAACCCGGAGATCACAGCCACGCAATCCGCGTCGTTCTTGAGTGAAGGCAGCTGATCCACTGTGATCCCACCAATCGCCACCAGTGGAATTTGCGCGCGACGCGCCAAGCCGTAGGCTTCTTTCAGTTGTTGAACGCCCACTGTCGCATCGGGATTTTGCTTCGAGCCCGTTGGGAAGATTGGCCCAAACGCGACGTAGTCGGGGCGTTGTTCGAGCGCCGCGGATAACTGTGCCAGGTTATGAGTTGAGACCCCAACGTGCATGCCTGAATGGAATGCGCGTACCTGCCGAACGGGTAGATCCTCTTGTCCCACGTGCACTCCGTTCACTTTCGCAGCCGCAGCCAGATCGGGCCGATCATTGGCGAACAGTGGGGTGGCATGCTCGCGACACAGGAGCGCGAGCGCGCGCAGTAGCTCAAGGACGCGCGCTGGTGCAGCGTGCTTCGCGCGCAGCTGTAACGCCGCAGGCTTTGCAGCCAAAACCGCTTCCGCGAAACGCACTGGGTCCACCACGCGCGCATCGAGAAAATCCAGGTCACAGATGGCGTATAGGCCGCGCACGCTGACAACTTAGCGCAGGCTGCGGCGTATGAGTGCCCCGTGCGTGCCTTTTTGTCATTTCCGCCCCGCAGCGCCCTGAGGAACCGGCTGACCCTCGGGGCGCGCTTGTGGTAGCTAATCGCCCATGCGAACTCGTCTTTGGGCCCCCACGTTTTGCGCCCAGCTTGCCATCGCCTCCTGGGCATCCCTTGGTCAGGCTGCCGACGACTCGACCGGATCCCTCATTGCCGAGCCACCTGCTGACGATTCGAATACGGATTCCCATCCAGACGATCCCACCAGTTCTGCGGCAACACCCAGCGCTGGTGCGACAGCGCCAGCACCGCCCGCGTCCACTGCTTCCACGCCCTCCACGCCGGCCGCCTCGGTGGCGGCGGATTCGTCCCTAGAGAGCGCGCGCATGGCCAATCAATTCGGACTGCGCCTTGCGCTCAAGGAGCGCGGACCAGACGAACCGTGGCGGCTTTGGATCAAGAATGAAGGCGCCACCACCGTCGCTCTCGCAGCGGACACGAAGTTGCTCTTCCTTGAGGTCGAGGTGCCGGGGAAGAAAGATCCTAAAACCTGCATTTTGCCTAGCAGCATGCGCGAGGGGCTCGACCAACGCATTGTCGTGTTGGCTCCCGGCGAGGTGGTCTTCCGCCACATCGATCCGCGATTTTACTGTTTTTCCGAAGGCGAGCAGGATGTGTTGGTGCCCGGCGCCATTGTCAAGCCGCGCTACGGATGGCCCGACGAAACGAAGGCGAGCTGGAAGAAGGGCAAGCGCGTGACCGAGACGTTGCCCCCCGCGCCTCCGTTTGTCGCTAAGTTGCAGCCAGTTGATCCCTCGGATGTGAGCACCAATGCAGGGGCCGACGCGGCGGGCAATGGCGACAGTGATGCCGCCACTGCCAACGGAGCCAACAACGCGGACTCGCAGAAGAGCCAGGGGAACGCTGCACCGCCTGCAGCCGGTGCGGCCCCCATCAATCCATCGAGCATGATGGGAGTTCGCCACCTGGAGGGCAGTGCGCTTGCTCTGGGTTCTGCGTATTCGGTGTGGTCGGCGGCAAGCCTACCCGACAACGATGCCACGCCGCTGCGCGTTAGAGTCATCAAGGGTTCGGATTCCGACACTGAACGCAGCGTCACCGTGACGGTGGCGGTCTCCAATCAGACCGAGTCACCCCTGCACCTGTTCTTGCGCCGCGAGTTGCTCAGCTTTGAAGTGCTGGGGCCAACAGGGGACGCCCAGTGCGCGCCCGAGGAGGATGTGCGAGAACCCGAAAGCCAATCCTTCATCACGCTGCGACCGCACGCACAAACGACGCTTTCATCGCGCTTGGTCGAGCTGTGCCCACGGGGGACGTTTCTTGAGCCAGGCCTGTATCTGGTAACAGCAACGTTGCACGCCAAGTACGATGGCCAACGCTTCAATTTGCACGCCTTCACCGGCGACAGCGCCGCGGAAGCGCCCAAGCCAGTGCGGGTGAGGCGACGCGAAGAGCCCTTCCTCACTCCGGCGCCGCTGACGCTTCCCTCGGCGCCCGGTGCGCCCACGCCTGCCCCGCCCCCCACTCCCGCGCCAGTTCCCGCGCCCCCCGCTGGCTGAGCGGGCGACGCGTGCGACCTGCCTTCAAGTGGAGGCCTGTTGCGAGCTGAACTCCTTGCCGTCGTACTTGAGCAAGGTTGATTTCCCCTCCACTGCCGTCCGCAGGGCTACCGGCCTTTTCCACAGACGGTGTAACGAGCGCATGGCTTCCTTGCTGTAATCCGGGCGCAGATCCACGCCACGATGATCGTGAACGAGCAGCAACTCCCCGCGATTTTCAAAATTGCCGTCTTCCACGTAGATGAAGGGATGGCCCATGTTGGTCAGCTGCGACAACAAGCGCTCTTTCACGGCCAAAAATTCACGCGTCGCCAATTCGAAGCGTTCGTTACGTTTCGACCAATCGAAATTGAACAACCCCTGCTCAATGGCAAATTCCGGAGTGAGGAATTCATCAATGAAGGTGACGTCGTTGTACAGCGCGCGTACCTCGAAAATCTTCTCACGCCCTAAGCCCAGGCGCAGATCCCACTCGCGCTTGCGATCCAAATCATCGCACTGCTCCCATTCACGCCCGAATTGCCCCTTGTCCCAACGCTCCTCAATATTGCGAAACAATTCCACGCCCAGCTTGTAGGGATTCAATCGATTCGGGCTCGTGGCCATCACTGCGGCGTTGTTCTCGGCGTAATCCAGAATTTCGCTCGCGTCGCACACACGCTCGGTCATGATCTTGGAATGCCAATACGAGGCCCAGCCTTCATTCATGATCTTCGTCTGCGCCTGCGGCACGAAGTAGTATGCCTCATCGCGAATGACCGATAGAATCGTGCGCTCCCAGCGCTCAAGTGGCGCGGATTGCAACAAGAACAACAGCACGTCCTGCTGGCGCTGCTGCGGGAATTTCCCTTTCTTCTGTTCACGCGCCGCGAGCAACTTCTCCTTCTCCTGCTCCAGGTACTCTTCTGGATTGATGAAGGAATCCATGTACTCCTTGGCACGCAGCTTGGGCACGGTCACCTCGGTCGGCTCCTCACCCTCGATTTCTGCACTGCTGCGCACCACAAAGGGCGACCACGGATCGATCAGATTTTCAAGCGACAGGCAGTGATCGATCAGCTCCTCCACCTTGTCGATACCATAACGATCGACGATGCGCCGCACGGCAGCGCCGTGGTTTGCCATCTTGTCGATCCACTTGCGGCTGGGCTGCTGCATCTTGTTCTGAGCAACCGGATCGATGACCTTGCCCACGGCGTTCAGGTCTGTTGATCGGAACGAGAAATTATTAGCAAAGAAATCCACGTGGGCGTAGACATGGCACATCACCAATTTCTGATCCGTCAGGCTGTTGCCTTCCAGCAAATACGCGACGGCCGGATTGTTGTTGACCACGAGCTCGTAGATCTTGGAAAGGCCATATTCCGTGCTCTTGGCTAGGCGTTCGTATTCCATACCGAACCGCCAATGCGGGTAACGGTTAGGAAAACCGCCGTAAGAGGCGATTTCATTCATTTGGTCATACGAGACCATCTCGAACACCACGGGGAAACCGCTCAAGCCATAGGCGCGTGCAATTTCCTCAATCTTGGCCTGCTCGAGTTGCAGGTAGTCAGGAAGTGCCGTTTGTGTGGCAAATTGCGGCATTATTTCCCCTTCCCCAGGAAATCTTTGATGCTGCCCACAATGGCCTCGCGATCCTGAATCTCACTGGTGACCAGTCGGTCATCGCCCTGGAAATGTTCGCGCAGATCTTTGATAAATTGCCCGGAGCCGTACGGGCTTTCCACTTGGCCGTACGCGAACATGTTGATGCGCGGCAAGAGTTCCTTCTTCAGGATCTCGATGCAGGTCAACGTGTCGTCCATCGACCAGTTGTCGCCGTCTGAAAAATGGAAGGGGTACACGTTCCACTGCTCGGCGGGGTATTCGTTGTCCAGCAGCTGAGAACACAATCGATACGCACTCGAAATCATGGTGCCTCCCGATTCGCGCGTGCGGAAAAACGTATCTCGGTCGACCTCTTTGGCCGCGGCGTCATGGATGATGTAGCGGCTTTCCAGGCCTTTGTATTGCTTGCGCAGCCAGGTATCGATCCAGAAGCTCTCAATGCGCACGACCTCTTTTTGCTCGTCCCCCATCGAGCCGGAAACATCCATCATGTAGATGATCACGGCATTCGCGGTGGGCTCGGTGGCTTCGCGCCACGAGCGAAATCGCTTGTCGTCGTGCTGAGGGATAACAATGGGGCGACTGACGTCGTACACACCGCTTGAGATCGCGCGCCGCAACGCCTCGCGGTACGTTCGCTTGAAGTGTCGCAGCGACTCCGGCCCGGTTCGGCGAATCCCCGTGTAGCGATCTTTAACCGACGCGATGCGGCTTTCGCCCTTGTTCTGAATATCTGGCAGCTCCAACTCTTGCCCCAAGATCTCAGCCAGCTCGTCTAGCGTGATGTCGACTTCA
>DATJEQ010000433.1:0-5771 GCA_035496495.1 Polyangiaceae bacterium | reverse complement strand
GGAAACGCCGTCCGCCGCGGTCAACTCAGGCTTTTGCCGCAACTTGCCCCCAGACGAGAGAAAATTACCAGGGGTGATAGCCGCGCCAGTCGAATCGTAAAACACCCGACGCGGCCCGTCGGATGTGAAGGTCTCGAATGGGTTGGTGGCGCCACCCACGAAGGCGCCGCCCGAGGCGGTGTTCGCATCCACCGCGGCCACGGCAAACGAGTTGGCCGCAGCACAGTGCCCCCAGATCTGTCCGTTCGTGGCTTTGGAAACCCGGCCACCGTGTGTGCTCAATCGAAGCATGCGTGCGGAGCCGGCATAACGGCCAACCACCAACGACCGGTTATTGTCGTTTCGCACGCTGCTATCCAAGTACTCCAGTGGATCTTGCAGGCCGGTCTGTGAACCCGTGCTTGCGTCGACCACGGCGGTGAGCGCGGAGTTGAGCAGGAAGAGATCGTAATCATTGTTCGACGCCCCAAATGGATCGGACCACTGCAAGGTCACTAGAACGGGTGGATCCTTCGTAATTGGATCCGCTTTTGGGCTGGTGCCGCCGAAATTGTGCACATCTTGTGGCGGACCATATTTCTGAGGATCGTTGAGCACCGAGGGAATCGTCGTGCCTGAATAGTCCCCTTCGTAACCGCTGGCGGTGCCGTCAGCCAAGTTGCCATCATTACCGGCCGAGGAGAAATACAAAGCGCCAGAGGCCGTCACGGTGTCGACCGCCTGAGCGATCGCTCCGTCCTGAAAAGCGGCTTCAGCAAAGTAGGCGACGTCGTCGACGATGATGTTGGCGCCCGCAGTTCTCAAATCCAGGATATTTTGGGCCATTTCGGCCTCGGTGTTGTACGCGGTCGCAAAAATGATTTTGGCACCGGGCGCGAGATCGTAAACGATCTCCATCATTGCGGTGCCTTCGTCACCGCTGCCGGATCGTCCGGGAAGCACAGTGAGTTGCGGTGAACCCGGCAGATCTCCAGATGCTTGCCGGGCGGCCAGCGAATCGACCCCATCTGACATCACACCGATAGTGATGCCGCTTCCATTCAAGCTGTAGGTGCTGCGCGCCAGGTTGGCCCGGTGCGCAACATCTCCTTCGGAAGTGTCCACCTTGCGAGTCGTCATACCCAGCGCAGGCATGATCGAATGAACCTGTTTGTCCGCCGCCAAGATCTCCAGCGCATCGATGGGCATGTCAGCTTGCACCTGATGAAAGCGCGGAACGCTTGCGATAACGCTGCCCCCCAGTTGCTTGATGTGAGCGATCAATGCGTCATCAATCGTGCCCTTGATGTCTACGCGGAGCATCCCCGCTTCGCTGAGCTTCAGCGTGCTTTTCAGTGAGCTGAGCGAGCTGAGAGCGGGGTCGCCTCGCCGTCGCTTAGCCTCAAGCACTATGTGGGAATCAAGCTTCGCTTGAGCCGGCGTTCGAGATTTCTTCTCAGCGAGCAGCGCCTGCATCTGGGCGGCAGCCTCGCCGCTGATGCCGGAAGGGCTCGGTGCAGCGGTCGTTGCGGTCCGCGTAGAGGTAGAAGGGGACGCTGCAACGGGGCTCGTGGACTTCGCTGCGTCGGGAGCATTGTTAGCACAGCCGCCGAGCGTCAGGGTAAGCAGCACCAGCAGTCGAAGTCTTGTCGTAAGCGTCATGTCACCCTACGTTCATTCCAAGTAGGGAGCCTGGATAGCCCCGCAAGCTCAATCCATATCACGAAATTGCGCACAAGAGAAACTGCGGACGTTGTCCGCGCGAGTTTCAAACCCCCCCGAACATTTCACAGGATCGACAGCAGTGCGCGCAGCAGCCCAAAGAGCAACCGCAGAAGCGGAGCCACGATCCGCAGCAAGAGTGGCAGCGCCAGCACCAGCAAAATCACTGCAGTGGGATTGAATCGCGCTCGCGGCCAAAACCCCGATCGCGGACTCCAGTTCGGCTCGCCCCCCATGGGCCCGGGTGACGGGTGTGCGCGGTTTCGATCGTAAAGATTTCGTCGTTGAGGATCACTCAGCGTCTGGTAGGCCTCGTTGATGCGCACCAGCCGCTGACGCGCCAAGTCTTCCAGCGGGTTGCCTTGGTGACGATCCGGATGGTACTGCGCGACCAACTTGAGGTACGCCGCTTTAATGGCTTGTTGTGGTGCGTCGGGTGTAACCCCTAGCACATCGTAATGCGTCTCATCGTGAGCCACGACTATTACTTGTCGCTGCGCAGGTACCTGAACAGCTCATTATCAGTGGAAAGCACCACCGAAGTATTCTGATCAATGGTGGCCTTGTAGGTATCGAGTGTTTTTAGGAATTGGTAAAGATCCGGATCCTTGTTGTAGGCGGTGGCATAAATCGCCGCCGCTTCCGCGTCACCGCGCCCACGAATTTCTTCCGCTTGGCGGAACGCTTCCGACTCGATTTGTTTGAGTTCGCGCTCAATTTTCCCGCGAATTTCAGCGCTCTTGCCTTGGCCTTCCGAACGGGAGCGCTCAGCGATTTGTTTGCGCTCAGAGATCATGCGATCGAATACTTTGACCTGCACGCTGTCGACATAGTTGATGCGTTTAATGCGCACGTCTGCCAACTCAATGCCGTATTCGGGGGTGATGTCTGAAGCCTTGTGCAACACGATGCGTGTAAGTTCGTCCCGACCCAGCTCCACCTTGAAATCGCCCGGGTTGACCACCCGGTCCTCATTTTCATCGCCTTTTTCAAACTCACGCGACGTGCTGCGCACGATTTCAATCAAGTCATGACTGGCAATGGTGTTACGGATTTCACCGTCAATGATGTCATCAAGCCGCGATTGCGCCGGCCCCTCGTCGCGCAACCGCTCATAGAACCGCACTGGATCGGTGATGCGCCAGCGGGCGTAAGAATCCACCCAAATGTATTTCTTGTCGCGCGTGGGCACTTGATTGGGTTCGCCGTCCCACTCCAGCCAACGCTTGTCGAAGCGCAGCACATCGTCGATGAACGGCTGCTTCCAGTGAAGGCCGGGCGATCCTATGGGGCCACGCACGATCTTGCCAAAGCGGGTCACAATGACTTGCTCGTTCTCCATGACGGTGAACATGGAGCCGAATAACAGCAGCAAACCGGCGACCACAAGGGTCACGCTCCAGAAGAGGCGGCTCATTTTTCCTGGCTCCCCAGTTGCAGAAGCGGCAAGAGCCCCTTCAGATCTTGATCCAACACAATACGCTTACCGGCTTTGGGCAGCACTGCGCCCAGCGTTTCCAAATACAACCGACTGCGCGTTACCTGCGGTGATTTCTGATACTCTGTTTGTAGGGCCAGGAAGCGATTGGCTTGACCACGCGCCTGGTTCACGCGCTCGGTGGCGTACCCTTCGGCGGATTGAATCGCTTGCTCCGCTTTACCTTTCGCCTCCGGGATCACGCGGCTGTATTCCGCCCACGCTTCGTTGATCGAGCGCTCGCGTTCCTGGATTGCCTGATTCACTTCGTTGAATGACGGACGTACCGGCTCAGGTGGGTCGACATTCTGCAGCACCAGTTGCAACACGCGAATCCCCGTCTCGTAGGTGTCGCATAACTCTTGCAGCCGTTCGCGCGCTTTGGACTGGATTGTTTCCCGGCCCACTGTCAGCACCTCGGTCACGCTGTGATCCCCAATGACTTGTCGCATTGCGGCTTCCGACATGTCACGAAAGGTGGCTTGCACATTGCGTACGCGGAAGGCGTATAAGTACGGGTCGGCAATTTTGTACTGCACAATCCATTCCACCACCGCAACGTTCAAATCACCGGTCAGCATGTTGGAGACGCGTTCGTCGTTTTCGTCACGCCCGTACTCACTGCGCACATCGGCCCGGGTGGTGTGAAAACCGAATTCTTCTTTCAGCTGCCTTTCCACGGGGATCTTAAGCACACGCTCGATTCCGAACGGCAGCATGAAATGGGGCCCGGGTGCGGTGGTGCGCACGTAACGACCAAAACGCAGAACAAGCCCCGCCTCTTCAGGTTCCACCTGGTAGTAAGTAGTGAGCCCCGCGAGCAGCAGCACTAGCCCCAGCCCCACCCAGCGCAGCCGGTGCAAGAAACTCGCTCCCACCTTCTTGCCAATGCCGGCCACTCTGTTGAAGTCGAAGTCGGGTTCATTGCCAAAGCCGCCATTTTTCGCCATGCACTTCTCCCTGTGAGGGCTTGTACGCCAAAGCGGGAGCGACGCAACGCCAATCGCGCCCTCATCCGACGAGGCGTTTCCAAGTCGTGTGCCCTGGTAGTCATTCGCGCTCAAAGCTTGTCAAGCTGAGCACGGGCGCGTTAGGGCTGGTGCAATGCGGGCGGTGATCCGGGCGCTGTCGGTGGGAATCGTGATGACGGCCTGCTCGCGCGCTCCAAGCCGTGGTGCGCCCACCACCGGTTTGTCCGCGCCAGTGCTGCCGTTGCCGGCGTCCTCGATTGCTGCGCACACCGAACCCGTCGTGGACGCCTCTGCTTCAGGAATTGAGTCCGAGTCGGACTGGGCGGAGCTTATTCGCAATGGTCGATACAAAGCCGCGCTGCTCAAGCTAAGGGCAGTTCCGGGTGCTCAGCGTTCCGCAGCGCAGATGCGACTCGCCGAAGGGTTGTTGGATCTCAAACTCGCCGATTTCCCTGCTGCCGAAATCGCGTTGCGTGGCGTTGAGGCACAGCTGCCAGCACTCAAGCAAGCGATCGCTTTGGCGCGCGCTCAAGCACTCAAAGCGGCGGCGGCGTCTGCCGACGAGTACCCGTTGGGCAGCACGGCGCTCGACAAGGCGGGCTGCCTCAAGCGTGCCCAGCGCTATGCGGATCAAGGGCAACTCGCTCGCGCGCAAGCTGAGCTTCAGTTGATGCAGAGCGCACCCGGCTCACCGCCCTCGCAGCTCGCGCTCACGTTGGTACAAGCGTGGGCCCAGTACAACGCGCGCGCCGATTACGCCAAGGCTGCGGAATTGTTCACACAGGCCGCACAGTTGGATCGGGCGCAAACCCCCAAATACCTGTTCTACGCCGCTCGGGCTTTATCCCGCGACAATCAGAATCAAGAAGCGATTGCGCGTTATCGCGACCTTTTGAAGCGGTTTCCAAAGACGCGTGAAGCGGAGGAGGCGCGCTATCTGATCGCGCGACTGCACTACTCCCAAAGCGAATGGCCCCAGGCAGAGCAGGCGTACTCCGATTATCTGCAATTGTATGGCAAGAAGGGCAACCGGCGCGGGCGCTTCACAGGGGTTGCGACCTATGAGCGCGCCGTGACGCGCCTTGCTGCAGGCAAATCAGGCGTGGCGGCTGCGGATTTCAGCGCGCTGCTCAAGGGCAGCGAGGACCCTTACGAGCAAGCGCAGCTCATGGAGCTGCTGGGAACGAGTTTGAGCGCCAGCAATCCATCTCAGGCGGTTCGCCCGCTGCAGCAGGCGATTGAAACCTGGCCACTGTCGCTACCGGCGGCCCTGGCTGCGTTGAGACTTGCTGCCCTTCATGCCCCGCTGCCCTCGTTTCCTTCGGATTCAAGTTCAGCACCTCCCGCGCTGAGTATTCAGCTGCCTCACGATGTGCAATTGTTGCAGCGGTTGGGTTTTGAGGATCTCGCGGCAAGCGGTCTAGCGGCGCACGAGCAGGCCTTTTCCGGGGGGTACGGATCGCGAGGCAGTGAAGCGATGTGTCAGGCTTTCGCGATGCTGGATGACGCTCGGGAGCGCTATCGATACGGTCGCGCCAAGGTGCGCCCCGCCGCGTTGCTCTCGCCCCCAAAGCGAAGCAATCGCTGGGCGTGGGAATGCCTTTATCCACGACCGTACCAGG
>DATJEQ010000432.1:0-2053 GCA_035496495.1 Polyangiaceae bacterium | reverse complement strand
CGTCGGCACGCGCGCAGAAATCTATCCCACATGCAGCGGTCTTAGCGGCTTTTGCCGGTGAAAGCTATTGTGGACGGACTTTAGTTGTTCACGACCTTGGGCGGAATCAGCATCGAATCCATGCCTTTCGATGGATCCATCCCTGAGGCTTGAGCCGATTGCTTCATTTCGTATTTCGAGGGGCACTTGGCGAAGATCTGTGATGCGGCCAAATAGCCATCACTGGTCAGTTTGCCCTCTGCCGTCACCATCACCGCCACACCTTTCACATCGCGGAACGTGTCCGGCACGACGCACTGCGAATAGTGCACATCCAAGGTGCTTCCGTTCTTCTCCATTTGGAAGCGGTATTCACAAGGGCTTGTGCGCTTGACCAGTGTGCCCGAAACAAGTTTGCCGTCGATGCGCACGTTGCGCGTCGCCATTTGCGCCTTTTTGGCCATGAAGTCATCGACGCCCATCGAATAGATGGCGGCGTTGTTGCCGCTCAAAAAGACGAGCGTGAGCACGGCGCCCACGATCACCACCGTTCCAATCAGCAAGCCCAGGTTGCGCTTGCCCGGCTCAGGGGACTTCGTGGACAGCCCGGCCACGGCTTCGGCGCTGATCTGATTGGCTTCCGCTTCTTTGAGGGCAGCCGCCAACTCTTCGTCTGTCTTGCTCATGGTTCAACAAGCCTAGCCTTTCATTCAGCGGCAAGCCACTGGGGGCGTTTTTCCGCTGCAAAGCCTGTTTCCGATGGCTGGCCCCTTGGGAGGGGAATTTTGCACCGAAGCTGGCATGATGGCCCCCCCGTGAGCGAAATCGACCCGCTTGAGATGGACCGACGCCTCGGCCAAGCCCAGCGCGGCCTGCCCGATCCGGTGCAGCTCGATCGCCAAGTGGGGCGCGCTCACGACGCCTACCAACGTTGGCTGCGGCAACTGCGTCAAGATCCGATCAGCGTCGATGAGCCGCTCAGCGAACACCGCGTCGTCAGCTCGCGCCTGACCTTTCGCGATCTGACGCAGCTGGGCGATCAGGATCCGCTGCGCAGCTACTTAGAACGCTGGATCTTTAGCTTGGGTGAGAGCCGGGTCAACGCGCCCTATGAACAAGCCATGCAGCGGCTCTGTTATCACGACCCCACTTTGGTTCATGGTGCAGAAGGCGAACCGTGCACGCGTTCTCGCTTGCTCGAGCGCGCACTGGCCGGCGGGGAGGGTACCAAGTATTGGCTCGATCAGTACTTGCAAGCAGCGGAGCCGTACTCGGTACTGGTGCGGGAGGTATGGCAACGCCGTGCGGAAATTGCCCGACGTTGGGGCGTCGACTACGATCAGCAGAGTGGCTGCGGCATCGCTGCCGTCGAAGCAGCGCAGCACTGGCTCGATCGCACGCAGGACATGTTCGGCGAATTGCACTGCAGCGCGCTGGCGCAATTCGTCGAGTTGGCTTGCGCGCGTGATGCGCAGCTCGATTGGCCCTCTCGCCTGAGCTGGCGCTCGCTCACCGGGTGGTTCGCAGGCGGTGAGCTGTGCAGTTCGCTGCAGGTTAAGTCGAAGGCTCTGCCAGCGCGCCTTGCGCCCGCGAGCTTCCTGCGGGGGCTATGCCGCTTGGGTGAGGAATGGTCGTACACCCTAGCGCCCAATGATCAGTTCTTCGTAGTCGCCCATGAGCCTTACGACTTGCACACCCATACACATGCGGCTTTGTTTGCGCTGCTGCTGTGCAACGACGGTTTTCTGAAATCCGCACTCGCAGCGCCTGCACCGAAGCTGCCCGCTGCCCGCAGGGCGCTGCACCGCGCGCTGTTGATCGAAAGCCGCGTGCGAGCGTTCAAGGTGCTGGCGAGTCACGCGGCGTTACAAGGTGGTGCTGCGTTCGAAGAGATTTTCCTGGGCACTCTCGGCAGTCGTTTCGGTTTCACCGTGCCGTCCAAGGCCACCGGCTCGCTGTTCACGCCCAAGAAGCAAGCTGTGCAGCGCTTTGTGGGGTTGATGCTCGCTGCAGCGGCGGACACTGCTTTGACCGAAGCCCATGATTTGGACTGGTTTCGCAATCCTCGTGGGAT
>DATJEQ010000431.1:0-22062 GCA_035496495.1 Polyangiaceae bacterium | reverse complement strand
TCCACTTCCAGCGACCCATCGAATCCCGGCATCCGTGGAATCCTACCACAGAATGGGGCCCACCTTTTGTCGTACTGCGGCGCGGCATCACGCCAGCAGATATCCACCGTCGACCACGACGTTCGATCCTGTGACGTAACTCGACGCGGGCGTCGCGAGGAACAGGGCTGCGCAGGCGATTTCGTCGGGGTTGCCCATGCGCTTCATGGGGATGCGGGCGCTGAAACTCTCCAGCACTTTGTCGAGCGGAGCGCCTGAGGGCAGCATGGCGGAAGTCGCCACTGCGGCGCCCGGGGTGTTGATGCCGCCGGGGCTGATCGAGTTCACGCGCACACCGATTGCCGCCAATTCGAACGCGAGCGAGCGCGTGAGCATGATCAAGCCGCCTTTTGAAGCGTCGTAGTGAGCGAGCGCACCGGTGGGATGCAGGCCATCGATAGACGCCACATTGACGATGCTGCCGCCGCCGGTTTTCTGCATCGCTTTGGCCCCCGCTTGCGCGTAGAAGAAAGGCCCTTTCAAATTGGTGTCGAGCACGCGGTCCCACAGCTTTTCGTCAGTGACGAGCACCGGGGAAAACGGAAAAATTCCCGCGTTGTTGACCAAGATGTCGAGGCGTCCAAACGCCTGCAGCGCTTGGCCGACTGCCTTTTCTGCATCTTCAGCACTCGAGGCATCCGCACGCACGAATTGCGCCTTGCGTTCCTTCTGACGCAGTTCTTGCGCCAAGGCCTCCCCCGCCGTCGCATCCAAATCAGCGATCAGCACTGCCGCCCCCGCCTCACTCAAGCGCCGCGAAATCGCTTCTCCAATGCCTTTGCTACCGCCCGTAACCAGCGCGACTTTGCCGGAAAGATCGAAAAGTTGTGTGATGGTTGATGTGGCCATGCTGTTGCCTTTAGCAAGCGCCGTGCCCAGGGGCGCCGAAGATTTTTCCGGGATTCAGCAGGCCTTTTGGATCGAAGACGTTTTTGATTTGGCGTTGCAATTCGATCAACTGCGGAGATTGTTCGAGGTGCAAATAGGGGGCTTTGAGGACTCCGATGCCGTGTTCGCCGCTCAGGGTGCCTCCGAGACTGACGACATCCACGAATAGCTGCTCAATGGCTTTTCCAACGGCGGCTTCTTCCGAGTCGTCGTTCCACAGGAAATTGCAGTGCATGTTGCCATCGCCGGCGTGACCGTAGGTCAAATGCCGCACCTTCAATTTTTCGCAGCTCTTGGCGACCAGATCCAACAAGGTGCCGATCTTTTGCCGGGGAACCACCACATCTTCGGACAATTTATTCTTGGTCATGCGGCGTACCGCGGGGCTCATTTCGCGGCGCGCTGCCCACAGGCGATCGCGCTGTGCGGCATCTTGAGCCACCAGCACTTCTTGAGCCTTGGACTCCGTGCACAGCTCGCCGATTCGTTCGGCCTCTCGCATCACGGTGCCCTCATCGCCATCGACGTCCATCAGTAGCAGAGCGCCGGCATCTTCGTTGAGCGGATTGCCGGCGGCGCGCAAAGCCGTGAGCGTCTGTTGATCGAGCAGCTCCATGCAGCGGGGTACGAGCCCTGCGGCGATGATCGCACCCACTGCCGCGGTTGCATCGTGCACGCCTTTGAACAACGCCAACACCGTCATCACTTGTTCGGGCTTGACGCGCAATCGCAACGTGATGTCACCAAATATCGCGAGCGTGCCCTCACTGCCCACAAGAAGCGATGCCACATCGTAACCGGTAACGCCTTTCACCGTGCGCTTACCGGCGAAGATGCGCTGGCCGCCAATCAGCATCGCTTCCATTCCCAGAACGTAGTTGCGCGTCACACCGTATTTGAACGCGCGGGGCCCGCCGGCATTGCACGCAACATTGCCCCCCAATGTGCAAGCGAGCAGCGAGTTGGCGTCCGGGGGGTAGAACAGATTCTCGCGCTCCACCGCGTTGTGCAGATCCCCCAAGATAACGCCGGGTTGGACGACGCAACACAATTCACGACGATCAATGTCTTTCACCTGATTCATGCCGTGGGTGCTGAGCACGATGCCGCCAGCGAGCGGCACTGCGCCGCCTGAGCGACCCGTGCCTCCGGAGCGCGGCGTGATGGGAACTTCGGCGTCGTGAGCGGCAGCCAAGGCGGCTTGAATGTCCCCCTCATTTTCCGCAATCACCACGCAGTGCGGCTGACGACCGATGGCTTCTGATTCGTCGCGCGCATACGCTGCACAGGATTCTGCCTGGGTCAGCAATTTCGAGGGCCCCAACTTGCGCCCCAAGAGCGACAGTGCCTTTTCAACCTGTGCGGCGGAGGGCGCCGGCAAGAGCGGGCTTAAATTGATCATTAGCGACGGCCCTTGAAGCCCATCATTTGTTGCACCGCGGCTTCGCTCTTCTCCGCGATCTGTTCGCCTTCCTCAGCGAGTGCCGCGCAATCCTCGCACACGCGCTTGCTCTTGCCTTCAACTTTGGCCGTCACCAATTCGTCGACTTCCTCGCCACAGCTCTTGCACACGGGCATTGCGGCATTCTAGGCCACGACAGCGCCGCGTCCAGCGCGATTGACCGAATTTCTCCGAGCGCACCGCCGTTATACCTCAAAAATCCACGCAAATATGGGTCGTCGGAGCGCACAAGCGATCATTGGGGCAGTCCTGCGAATCACGGCAAGCGACGCATTGCCCCAATACGAAATCGCAATGCGGCGTCGTGCCCCCGCACTGGGAATCGATCACGCACTGAGTGCAGCGACTGCCACCGAGAGCACAGTAGTTGCCCGATGGGGAATTGTCGCATTGTTGATCGGTGCTGCACTGCACACACAGACCACGCGCGACGTCACAACTGAGACTGGCGCTGCCGCAATCAGAATTCTGCGTGCAGGATTTCACACACCGCTGTGAGTTGGGTTCACAGGTTGATCCCGAAGCGCAATCCTGCGGCACGCCGCATTCTACGCAACGGTGCGCTGCCCGATCACAGCGATTGAGCCCCAACGCGGCGCAATCGACATCGTCCAGGCACTCGACACATTGCCCAGAGCGTTGCTCGCAATGCAGACTGGGCACTTCACAATTCTCATGACAGGCGAGCGCTACGCCTCCATCCGACGCGCTCGCATCCACGCCCGATCCCGCGTCTTGGCCTGCGCTGCTCGTGCCGCCCGCTGCGCCCGCTGCACCACCTGCAGCCGCTCCCGAGTGCCCACCACTGTTCACGACGTCACCTGCGTGGCCTCCGGTTTGCATTTGCATTTGCCCCGCTAGACCGCCAGCCGCCATGCCTCCTGTTCCGGCAGCGCCGCTCGCCCCTCCAAGCCCCGCCATGCCGCCTGAAGACACCGACGCAGTGTCAAAGAGCAAACGTCGCTCACAACTGCTAACGCCGGCAACCAGCCACAGTGCCGCACACCACAAAGGCAACTGCCGCTTCACTGGCCACCCTGCTTGGCCTCATGCTCCTTCAAAATGGCGCTTGCTTCATTGTGCGCGAAACCATTGGGAAAACGAGACAAATAGCGCTGCGCCTCCAGTGCGGCCTGTGCGGGATCGCTCTTCTTCAACAGGCGCATGCGCTCCACCATGGCGTTTTCGGCGAGGGGGCTATTGGGAAAGCGTGCGAGCAAGTCACCGTAGGCAGAAAGCGCCGCCTGCGTGTTGCCCGCGCGCCGTGCGGCCACTCCACTGGCGAATAGATCATTTTGCTCAAGCAGGTGTGAATTGCGTGCAGCCGCTTCACCAGTTGCCGCTTCATCAGTGGCCGGCTGTGGACCACCCGCCGATTGTGTGGGCTCCGCCGGGGCTGGGCGAAGAACCCCACCGCGACGCAATCGCTCCTGGGTCGGTACAGCGGCGGTCGACGCCGCATTATTGGGAGTAAGATTGTCGAGGTCGCAGTTCGCCGGCCAGCGCTGCCCGGCCGCGATCCGCTGAACACCGCCTGCGGCGCGCACTTCGACGACGCCTTCACTCACGCGCAGCAAGGTGTGACTGCCCTCACAACCCTGCCCTGGATGATCCAACACTGAAAGATCAAACTCCGTGCCCCTCACTTCAATCTCGGCGTCGGGGGTTGCCACCACGAAGCGCTGCGATTTCCCCAACTTTGCCACCTTGGCATGCAACGAGCCTGTCGCCAGCTGAAAGCGCTGCATCGCGTTGGCCTGCTCCACGGCAAATTGAGTGCGGGTTGCCAGCATCAGCCGCGTACCAGTTGATAAGTTGAGCGTTGCTTGACTGTTGGGTCCAGAAATGATGGCGGCGCCGGGATTCAACGCGGCATCCTCGGTCAGCGGCTGTTCGTGCCCCGCCACGCGCAGCTGCACCCCAGCGCCATTCGCATGCGCTAGAACATTCACCACTTGCCCTAAGGCTGCGTTGGCCTGCGCGCTGTTTGCCTGCGCGCTGGGCTCGAGTGGTTTTTGTTCAATGAACAAGACCCAGGCAGCAGCTGCGGCGGCGGCCGCCACGGAGGCACCGCCAGCGCCGAATACCGTCAACTGTCGACGCCGACGCGCCGCCATCAGCGCGCGCTCGATCTCCAAGATGCCGCGGGCGTCTTGTGCTGGTGTGGGCGCCTTCACCTCGCCGGCAATACGTTGCAGCACTTTCGCCATCAGGCGCGCGTAGCGAGGCTCGGTCATGACAGGGCCTCCTCTTTGGCAAAATCATCTAAGTAGCGACTGAGATCGGGATCGGCGGCAACGCGATCATGCAATTCACCCCGACCGCGCACCAGCCGACTCTGCGCGGCAGAAACACTGATGTTCAAAATTGTTGCGATCTCCTTCAGCTCGTAGCCGTACACGTCGTGCAGCAAGTACGTCCACGCCCGGCGCTCATCCATGCCTTCGAGGTGCCGACGCATGCGCTCTAAGATTTGCCCCGAGATGACTTTACCCGAGGTGCGTGGAGCCGTGGCTGCCAACTCATCGAACGGAAGCCCGGAGAAGATTTGTCGTTCGCGGCGTCGTTCGCGAATCAAGCGGTAAACGACGCGCGCGGTGAGCACCGACACCCAGGCGTCCAGAGGGCAATCTTGACGAAATTTCGCGATCGCTTGAACCAGCTGCACGAACGCAAGCTGGGCTGCGTCCTCGTACTCGGCGTCGTTGGCACCCAGCAACCGCGTCAGCGTGCGATCCACGATCGGGCGCACGCGGTGGTAAAAGGCGCGCGCAGCGCTCGGCTCTGCCCGACATATAGCGGCGATCAACTGCGCGTCGTCGACCACCGGCAGAGCGGATGCGGAGGTTGCCCCCGCACCCCCCGACACGACTCTCA
Source organism: Polyangiaceae bacterium (assembly GCA_035496495.1). Taxonomy (GTDB): domain Bacteria; phylum Myxococcota_A; class Polyangia; order Polyangiales; family Polyangiaceae; genus SZUA-265. Next base: position 16,796 of record DATJEQ010000431.1, on the reverse strand, counting down.
GTTTTGGCGCCGCTGATGCCACTGTTCCTCATGCCTAGGGTGCCACAAACAGGTCTTGGGCAGGCCAGCCCGTCAAGGCAAGGCATCAAAACAGAGTACGGATCCCCAGGAAGCCCACCGCACGCGCTACCGGGACGACTGCAACCAGGCGATTCTGTGTATAAATTTCGGTTCGCCCCAAGGCGAACTCCGCCCCAGCTCCGGCGAAGATGCTGGTGCCCGCCGACAGGGCAAATTCCAGGTCCACCAAACTGTGGAAGACCGGGAACCAGCTCGATCGGTGGGCGGGCTCGGTATCGTCTTCCGAAAGGTGAGTGACCCACAGCCAATCCACCCCAGCACCGGCGTTGATGCCGAAGCTCCACGGCCCGGTGGTCTCGCGACTCACAGGGCGCCAACTGATGCCAGCAAAGGCCACGATATCCCTGGAGGTTGCCTGCGCAGGCGGGATGTCACCGAAGCGCAGACTGCCCCCGAAACGCAACCACAATGGCGCCGACAACCTCAGCTGCATATCGGCGAGCGCGCCTCCTCCATTGGCAAAGCCCGCAATTCCCGTGGAAAGCAGTCCAGCCAATCCAAGAGAATAACCAGAGGGCACATTCCCTGGGGCTCGATCAGCGGGCGCCAGTTCGGGCTGCAACGGTCGCCGCACGCCTGCCGTCGGCAACACTTGCTCGGAGACCAACATTGAACTCAACGCAAAGCCAAGCGTGCGCCCCCGCTCTGCATCCGCATCGCTGGGATCGAAGGTGATTTTTCGATCGATCCAGCGGCCACGGCTCTTCAAGAAGAAGTGCAAATAGATCGTCTGCCGGCTGTCGTCGGTCCACCACAATTCAGCCACTGAGTCCGCTTGGGGCGCAAGCTCCAGCAACGCGCTGTCGTCTCCCTTAGCGGGCATGGTCTCAATACGGATGGTCGCTTCCGCCCCTAGTACTTCGGAAGCGGCGTGTTTGAGGGCGGGCAGCGAAAGGCCGCTGACCTCGTTCGCCACGATAAAAATGATAAGACCTGCGCCAGACACGTCCGGTCTCCCTGTATCACGCAAAGACTGCGCGCGGACTATGAGGAGAGCACTATCCTCTCAACAGCAAATATTACAGCAAACGAGAATCTATCCATTCTCCGCCTGCTGGCTACCGCAACCCGGCACTTAATCAGGAACCCCTTCGGTGTTGGAGCAAGGAGCGGAGCCAATGCGGCGACTAACCGACTTAGCAATCTTGAGCACACTCGCCCTGTGCAGTGTGCGCTGCACTGGCAGCCTTGAAGCTCCAGGCAATGGACAAGGTGGCGCAAATAATGCGTCCGCCTCTGCAGGGACGTCGGGGTCCGGAGGCACGAACACAAATGTCAGCAGTGGGGGCTCATCCACAGGGACCGGCACGGGCAGTAACCCCTCGACAACCCCAAGCACAGGCGGCACCGGTGGTGAAGCGACGACGCCCGTTGTGAGTCTTGGCGGGAGCGGGGGAAGCAGTGCTGTGAGCAATCCTCCTGCCAATCCGATGGCGGCCGGCGATCTGCCATGTGAGGTGCAGACGCTGCTGGCAACGCGTTGCCAAGCTTGCCACATCCAAACTCCTCCAGGAAAAATGCTTTCGCATGATGACTTGATGCAAGCTTCAAAGAGCGATCCAACGAAGACCGTGGGGCAGGTTGCACTCTTGCGCATGCAAGCGACCGACATCACTCACATGCCGCCGAATCCCATGCCCGCCGCAACTGCGGATGAAATCGCGGCATTCAGTGCCTGGCTGGATCAGGGCGCTCCCGCGAGTGCCTGTGGCGCACCCTCCGCGCCCGCAATGAACCCCTACGATACGCCCACGGTGTGCACCAGCAACACGAATTGGACGGGAGGCAATCATGAGTCACCTCTGATGCGCCCCGGAGGAGCCTGCATCAGTTGCCACACCATGAGCAACGAAGGGCCCGCGTTTTCACTCGCGGGTACGCTATTTCCCACGCCCCACGAACCGAATGACTGCAATGGGTTTGACGCAACCAGCACCACCGACGGCGCGCAAATCGTAATCACGGATGCGAACGGAATGGAATACACGCTCACCCCTAACGCCGTGGGTAACTTCTCCCATCAGGGAGCGGTGGCATTGCCGTACAACGCCAAGGTCGTTTACCAAGGCCGCGAGCGCGCAATGCTCGCCACGCAAGACAGCGGCGATTGCAATTCGTGTCACACCGAAGCGGGCACCACAACCCTCATGGGCGGTGCCAATGCTCCGGGACGGATCTTCTTGCCCTGATCCCGTTTGCCCTGGTTCGTTTCGGTTGATCAGTTCGGGTGCGCGCCGTTTAAAATCCAGGCGCGGATGAGTTGGATTTGTTCGTCAGGCAAGTGCAGCATGATGGCTTCGCCCTTGGGCATCGGGTCACCAAGGCCGCCATCGTCGGGGAGCTGGTACAGGATCTTGCGCATGAGCAAGCTATTATCTGGATCGCCGGGGATTACCCGAATGACGTTCGGGTTGATGTCGGAGGGATGATTCACCAACGACGTGTAGGCGTTGGTCACGGTGAGATCGAGGTTGCCATCAAAGGGGTCGACGCTGTGGCAATTGTGGTGCAGTGGCCCGGGAGGCCCCCCACCACCGGAGCAACTGTCTGCGAAGATGGCGGCGACTTGAAAGAAGGACGCCATGGAGGCGGCATCAACAGTCGCGTCGCTCGCATCAGTGAGGACTCCCGCGTCGGATTGACCGCCCGTGCCTGCGGTATCCGGCGCTCCGCCATTTCCACCGCCGCCCATGCCCGGCGGCTCCATGTCTCCGATTTCGCCCGCGGACCCGCCAGCGGCCTGTCCGCCTGCACCGCCACCGCCTGCGGCAGTGCCCGCGCTTGAAACAGAGCCGCCCGTAACCCCCACAGGCTGTGGATTCGATTTATCGGTGCACGCGCCGAACAAGAGCGGCAGCGCGAGTAGGGGGGACGTCGCGAGCCAGCTGATGCGACGCGAGGGAGCGTGTGACAGGACTGTGATTCGGGCCATATGGGCCCGCTGTGCATCGCACGTGCCAACTCCGCCGCGGGCCAATTCTCCTGGTGAAACACCGCGATCTTAAAGCAAAAATGGTGGAGCCACCCTGCATCCGGCCTTACATGATCCGGATCCGCGCGTCCGGAAGGTGGCACAGTCGCTGGCACACCCGCAGGAGCACACCCGCAGGAGCAATAGATCAACTGCGCGTGGCGCGAACGGCCAGGTTCAGGCCCCCGCGATTGACTCCGGGAACGCGAAACAGCGCTTCATCCAACATCACAAAACCACGCACCGCGCGCTCGGCTGAAGGCAGCAAATAAGAAAGCCGCGTTGCATCAAAGCCCCCCATTCCCACCAACCCCAACAGGCCCACGCGCTCGAAGCGCTCAAGGTTGAATGCGCCCTGCGCTTGCAAAAGCTGTCTGTATTCTTCAACAGTGAAGGCTTTGTGTGTCTCGGCGTACGCTTCGTCTTTCGAACGCAAGAGCTTCTTGCCCATTTCCACCAGCCACACTTTGCGTGGGTCGACCGCAATCAGTGTGCCTTGCGGCTTGAGCACGCGGGCAAATTCCGCCATCGCGCGCTCGGGGTTGATCACATGGTGCAACATATTCAGCGCCACGATCACATCGAAGCTCGAGTCGGCGAACGGCAGCTGCTCCGCGGTGCCCTCAATGAGCAACCGATACCCTGTGCTCGCCTTGCGCAGCAGGGTCATGGAGGCATCCAGCCCCACCCAACCGACATTCGGGTAAAGCCTGCCGAGTAACCCAATGCCACAACCGACGTCGAGCGCTTGCAAGCCTTTGCCCTGTTGCAACGCAGCCGGCATCAGTTCGTCGATCGCAAGGCGCGCCACGAAATCGCGCTCGTAATGCGGCATCAGCAGCTTTGGATCCAGGTACTCGTCCAGCGCTTTGGATTGCGCTTCGAGCTCGCGCGCGAGCAGCGGATCGACCTGTGCCAACATGCGCACGATGCCCTCGTCGATCGGGTAGATTTCTCCTGCTGGGCCGCCCAAGGCGCCCTCGTTGTATTGCCCCTCTGCATATTGCAGGGCGCCCTTGCCCCCCGGAGCCCGTAACAGGGGCAAAAGTTCAGCTACTTGACCGTGGTGCGGCATGGGCCGCGCAAGCTAGCACGCCTGGATTTCAGCAGCCAAGTGGGCCCGCCCTTGCCCGCGAGCGGGGCGCCCTCGCGGCCCTTGGCCTGGGGGCTGATCCAGCGCTAGGGTGCGCAATCGTGAATCCCTCAGCTACTGAGCCCCAGGTGGAGCTGTCGCTCATTGCCCCCTGTTACAACGAGGAATTGAACCTCAGGGAGTTCACACGCCGCGCGTTGCTCGCGCTAGCGGTGGACGGGCTGCGCACCGAATTGGTGCTGATCGACGATGGTTCGAAGGATGGCACCGCCCGCGTGATCCGCGAGTTGATGCAGGAGCACCCGGGACGCATCGTGGGGCTTTTTCACACGAAAAATCGCGGCATTGCGGGCGGCTGGCGCACGGGAGTCGACGGCGCTCACGGCAAGTACGTGGCCATCATCGATTCGGATTTGCAGTACCAACCGGAAGACGTCGTGCGGCTGTATCGCACGCTGATCGATCACGCGGTCGATGTGGTGCAAGGTTGGCGCAGCGCGGTCGGTCGCGAGCGCGGCGCGCGCTACAACATCAGCCGCGCCTACAACACGATGCTCAATGGCGTCTTTGGTATGAACCTGAGGGACAACAAGAGCGGGTTCATTTGCTGCAGCCGCGAAGTGATGGCGGATCTGCTCACCTACAGCGGCAAGTATTACTACTGGCAGAGCTTCGTGATGGTGGCCGCTCATGCCAAGGGTTACTCGTACAAGGAAGTGGAAACGCTGTTCGAGCCCCGACGCCAAGGTGTTTCATTCTTGGATGGAACAACCACCAAAGCTTCATTGCGCAGCTTGTACGACATCACCCGTGCGGCGATCGAATACCGTGTGAAAGCTCAGCCGCGAGATTTGGTTGATCAGTTCTTGCGGAGCCACCAAGTCGATGCTCCGCAAGCTCCCTCACCCGCGGCCCACCCCGCTCGCTGGCGTGCGCTGATGACGACTTTTCACCGCAGCCACGCGCCGCTCACCCGTGAGGCCGCGCAAACGTACGAATCACTCAACAAAACCCAGTGGCTCAGCACCGCCGCGCTGCGCGAGCTGCAAGACGAAAAACTCCGTCGCTTGATCCGGCATGCGTACCGTCACGTTCCCTACTACCGCCAGCGCATGCAACTGAACAATCTACGCCCGGAAGACATCCGTGGGCAGGAAGATCTCGCCAAGTTGCCCTTGCTGAGCAAGGAAGACGTCCGCAGAAACCTGTATTTTGACATCACCGCCGACAATCTTCCTCGCGCAGAGATCCACCGCATCAGCTCGTCGGGGTGCACGGGCGAGCCGTTCGTGTGCTTTGCCGATCGGCGGCAGCTTGAGTTCCGCTGGGCCTCTGCGCTGCGCGCCCGCGAGTGGGCAGGGTATCGTTTGGGCGACGCCAGTGTGCGGTTGTGGAATCAAGCGCTGGGCAGCAGCACCAGCGAACGCCGACGCGAACAACGCGAGGCTTTCATGGTCAATCGCAAGCTCATCGGGGCGTTCGAATTGACCGATGCCAATTTGGATCAAACCATCCAATCGATCACGGAGGCCGAGCCCGCACTGCTTGAGGGCTACACAGAGGTTCTGGATTTTCTCGCGCAATACATCGCGGGCTCCGTGGGCAATCTGGCGCATCGCCCCAAGGCGTTGCTCACCAGCTCACAGACGCTGACCGAGCGCACGCGCCATGCGATTGAGGCCGCATTCGGCGCGCCCGTATTCGACTGTTACACCAGCCGCGAGCTGGGAGGCATCGCGTACGAGTGCGATGCTCATCGCGGCTACCACGTGGTGGCGGAAGGCTACATTGTGGAAATCCTGGTCGATGGACGCCCGGCCAACCCCGGCGAAACCGGCGAGCTGGTGATCACCGACCTCAACAATTACGCGATGCCGTTCATTCGTTATCAAATTGGGGATTTGGCCACCGCGGGGGAAGCGACTCCCTGCGTGTGCGGCCGTGGCGCGCCGCGCATCGCGGCCATACAAGGGCGTATGCCGTCCATCATTCACGGCACAGACGGCCATTATGTCCCCGGCACATTCTTCGCACATGTGCTCAAGGATTACGAATACGCAATTCGTCATTTCCAAGTGGTGCAGCACGAGCCGGGAATGATCGAACTGTGTGTCGTCAAGGCAGGCCGCTACTCCAGTGAGGTGATGGAGACAGTGCAAACCACCATTCGCCAGCACTTGGGAGAAAAGCTGCGCATCGATGTCCGCTTTGTCGATCACATCGAAGCGGTGCGCAAACACAAGCACGTGGCAAGCCAGTCGCTCATTCCGGTTGATTTTCGGAACAAGAAACCGCGCGCAGCATCCTAAATCTTCTGCATCCGCAACTCTCTTAACCTGGCAACTCTCTTACTCGGGACAACACGCTTGACCTCTTCGCAGCCCGCCCATTCATCGGAATCAGCCTACGTTCAATCGGAGTTCCAAGAACGCGAGGAAACCCGGCGACAGAACCGAATTGCCCGCTTCGACGGCCTTGCCGCGGCCCGAGCCAGCTATGGCCTGCACGACTACTATAAAGGTGAATTGCAACGACTGGTCAGCTCCCTGGTGATGCCAGGCAGTCGCGTGCTGGATGTGGGCTGCGGCATGGGTGAAATCCTGGCGGGGCTCAACAATTGCACCGGAGTGGGCGTCGACATCTCGCCCATGACCATCGCTGAGGGAAAGCGGCGCTACCCCGAATTGGATTTACGCGTCTGCGATGTCGAGCGCGACCCTCTCCCTGAAGGCCCGTTCGACGTCATCATCCTGAGTGACGCCATTGGCATGCTGCAGGACATCTTGGTGGCATTGGATCGATTGCGCGCCGTGCTTTCGCCCGACGGTCGCATCATTGTCACCTATTACAATTTCGTGTGGGAGCCGGTGTTGAAGCTGGCGGAAGCGTTGGGCCTGAAAACGAAGTGGCCCGACCAGAACTGGCTCTCGATGTCCGACATCCAGAACCTGCTGTATCTGTCGGGCTTCGAAGTCTTCCGGCAAGGCACCGACATCTTGATGCCGGCCAAAGTTCCGTTCGTCTCACCGCTGCTCAATCGCGTTGGAGCGCAGTTGCCACTCACGCGCGCAGCGGCATTGGTGGACTATTTCGTGGCGCGCCCCACAGTCGAGAAATTGCCCGACCAGATGCCAGGTGTCAGTGTGATTTGTCCGTGTCGTAACGAGAAGGGCAACATCCTGGAAGCCGTGCTCAGAACACCGCTGATGGGATCGAAAACCGAACTCATCTTCGTGGATGGGAACTCCTCGGATGGCACCGTCGAAGAGATCGAAAAGATCATGGCGGAGTACAAGGGGCCCCTCGATCTGCGCTTGATCCTTCAGGGCGACGGCAAGGGCAAGGGCGATGCAGTGCGAAAAGGCTACGCCGCAGCCAAGAACGAAGTGTTGATGATCCTCGACTCGGACTTGACTGTGCCGCCGGAAGATCTGCCCAAGTTCTACAACGCATTGGTCACCGGCAAGGGTGAATTCATCAACGGGGTGCGCCTGGTCTACCCTATGGAAGACGAGGCGATGCGCTTTCTCAACTTGTTGGGCAATCGCTTCTTCTCAAGCGCCCTTTCCTGGCTCCTGGAGCAGCCCATCAAGGATTCCTTGTGCGGCACCAAGGTGCTCTTCCGGAAGGATTACGACCGCATCGCGGCCAACCGCGAGTTCTTTGGGGATTTCGATCCGTTTGGGGATTTCGATCTACTGTTCGGTGCAGCACGCCTGAATCTGCGCATTGTTGACATGCCGGTGCGTTACCGCGCGCGTTCCTACGGCGAAACGAAGATCAGTCGCTTCAGCCACGGCTGGTTGCTGCTCAAAATGACCGCTTTTGGCTTCGTGAAGTTACGCATGGGCTTTTGAAACCCGCGCCAAATTAGGCTAAGGATTCCTGCCATGAGCGACGAAGCACTCCGTCAGGCTTTCGGCTACGCCGATCGCAGCCACTTCGACTGGCAGACGACCGCGCCCGGAATTGCAGAGCGCGAGCGGGCTTTGGTGGAATCCGCGTTCCTGCCTTTGGGGTCGAAAGTTTTGGATCTCGGGTGCGGCGAGGGCGCTACACTGTTTCACCTGGGCGAGCCTGAAGGCGCGCTGGGCATCGAGTTGTTCGAAGAGAAAGTGGCATTCGCTCGCAGTGTGTTACCCAAATGTCGCTTCATGGTGGGCTCGGTTTATGAATTACCCATTGAGGCCGACAGCGTGGATCAGGTGATCGTCCGCGACGTGGTGCATCATTTGATGGAGCCACAGCGCTTCGTCGACGAATGTGCGCGCGTGCTGATGCCCGGCGGGCGCATCGATGTGCTGGAGCCCTGCCGCTACAATCCGCTGATCTGCTTGCACGCGCTGACCAACAAGGCCGAGCGCGACGAACTGCGCTCAACGCCCACGTTCCTGCAAAATCTACTCGCTACCCGCTTCAACGTGGAGAGCGTCAATCGACACCAGCCCTTGCCGATTCACCGCATTGTGTATCACCCCAAGCTGGGTAAGCCGGCTCTGGCCAGCACACGCGCCAGTCAATGGGTCGATAGCGCTGAGCGATTGGCGGGCAAGCTCATGCCGCGTTGGGCCTGGGCTTACATTCACATCAGAGCCTTTGCTCCATCGAGGTAAGTCCCATGCGTGAGCTATCGCTTGAAGTGTTACAAGGCATTCCCAAGAACGGGCCCACGGATCCGATTGAATATTATCGCCGTCCGTTGGTGGGTAAGCTTTTCCGCGAACGCATCAATCGCGGCTTGCGCCTGCTGGGTAATCGCACTTTCGATACCGCCCTCGAAGTCGGCTACGGCGCCGGCGCCGTCATGCTCTCGCTGTCTTCCAGCGTGAAGAACCTGCACGGCATCGATTTGGATGCTGACCCCCGGCCCGCCAGCGAATTGCTCAAATCTCGCAATATTGAGGCAGCGCTGATTCAGGGCAGCGTTTATGAACTGCCCTACAGCAATGCATCGTTCGATCTTGTTGTGTCGTTCTCGACGTTCGAGCATTTACACGATTACCCGAAAGCGCTGCGCGAAGTGGCCCGTGTTCTCAAACCGGGCGGATTTTTCTTGTTGGGCATGCCATCGGTCAATCGGATGATGGAAGCAGGATTCCTTGCCATTGGATTTAAGGGCATCAACGACCACCACGTCACAACGCCCAAGCAAGTAGCGAATGAATTCGGTAATGCGGGCTTCGCTCTGAGCGCAGCGGATACGCTCGATGTACCACTACGCGTGCCGCTGGGCCTGCGCCTGTATCACGTGTGGTTGCTCGAACGAAAGAATTAGACCTGCCGTGAGCGCGTCTGCTTTTAAACGCATCGGCTCGCACTGGCGTTCATTCGGCATTTTACTTTTGTGCAGCGTCGCGGGTTATTACTACGCGCGTTACCTGAATGCAGCCTACTCCATAAGAGACTGGTTCATCTGGCCCACGTTGCTTTTGTGGGCTTACAACGCGGTGCTCTTTGCGGCGTTCACCAGCGCAGGCATGCGCGTGTTGCGCCTGTTACGCGTGAGGGGCCCCCAGCTTGAACAGTTCGCGTTCGCAGTGCCCATTGGCGTTGTGGTGTTCTGCCTTGGCATGTATCTTATTGGATCTATTGGTCTTTTCAGCCTGTGGCCAGCGGTGGCGTTGGCCGTTCTGCTGATCGCTTCTGGCGCCGAGCCCACGCTGCGCTTTGCCCGCCGCGCCATCAAAGGCTGGCCAACGCCGGATCTCGCCGACCAGGCCGTGCTGCGGCGCGGCATTCGATTGCTGGCGCTGGGCTACGGCGCGCTGTGCCTTATTCTGTTGTATCTGCCGGTACTCACTCCGCAAACGCTTAATTTTGATTCGCAGTGGTGCCACCTTACGGTTGCGCAAGATTACGCGCGGGAGGGGCGCCTCATCGCGTTCGACGGCGACTATGCGCGCAATCACCCTCAGCTTGCCTCACTGATCCACACCTGGGGTTGGCTGCTGCCCATGCCCAGCTTGATGCAACGCTGGACAATGCCGCTGCACACGGAGTTCTTCATCGTCGTCTTTGGCTTACCGGCAATTGCCGCCATGGCGCGCTACCTGCTGATGCAACGCCAACTGCGCATGGCGTGGGTTGGCTACTTTCTGTTTCCCGCCATCTTCGTTTACGACATGAACATCGGCGGCTCGTCCGATCATTTCTTTGGTTTCTTCATCGCACCGCTGTTCATCGCGGTGGCGCGCAGCGCGGTGTCATTCGATCGGCGCTACCTGAGCTTGGCGGCGATCTTTGCGGCGGGTGCTCTACTGACCAAATACCAAGCGGCCTACATTCTGCCGATCATGGCGTTGGTACTCGTTGTCGCGTTGGCAGCGCAACTGCGTTTGATTCCCGGCCTGTCGAAACTGAAGCAATGGTGGCGCATTCGCAGTCGCGTAGTTGAAACCTCGCGAATCGTTGTTGCAAGGCAGCCCGTTTACAATTTGTTATGGGCGACCGGGTTGTTCTGTTTGCTGGTTTCACCGCACTTCATCCGCAATTGGATTTGCTACCACAACCCGGTATATCCCTTTGCGCAGGATTTCTTTCACAGCACGCCCAGTTTCCCCAAGGCGAGCTATTACGTTGAAAACATTTTTAAGGATGACAACTGGCGGCCCCACGGCACGCTGAAGGAAACCTTATGGGAATCCCTTCAGTTGACGTTCACATTTTCGTTCAGCCCGCATTACTATTTCTTCAAACCCACTTGGCCCAACTTTGGCAGCCTGTTCACGCTGTCGATTCCATTTCTAATTTTTCTCAAGCGTTCGCGCCGACTGTGGTTGGGCACGCTGGTTTGCCTGGGGGCGGTTTTTCTTTGGGCCTTCACTTTCAGGGTGGATCGCAACCTGCAAGGGTTCGTGCCGCTGATTGCCGCCACCACCATCGCGCTGCTCGCCCGTGCCTGGGAGTTGGGTTTTTTCGCGCGGGTTGGCGTCGTGGGCCTATGCTTGCTGCAAATCGCGTGGGGCGGCGATGCGCTGTTCTATTCGCAATACCCGCGACTGGATGCCGCCATCAACTTGTTCCGCAACGGCTATGAAGGCTCGGTCAGCTCACGCTACCAAGAACACCCACTCGTTGCGGTCGGCAAAACGCTGCCGAAGAACGCCAAAGTCCTCTACCACCGCGATCGCCCCACGTTGGGGCTGAACCGTGCGGTGGCGTTGGATTACATCGGCAGCCAGGGTCTGTTCAATTACGACGACGTCTCCTCCCTGCCGCAATTGCTCGATCATTGGCGGCACGGTGGCCTCACTCACGTGATGTATGACATCGGTAGCCAATCCAGTGATTCCAGCCGCCATATGGACATTCTGTTCCATGAGTTTTTGCGGGCTTCCGGCGGCGGACGATCCTTCGGGGGGTATGGCGTAGTCGACATCAGAAATCTGAAAGTGTCGCACTGGCCCCACGATTATCAGGTGATCTCTGTGGGAACCCCGGGATATGCGAATGGGATCTATCCACTGGGCCTGATGAACTCCGTCGAAGATCTGCCCGCGCGATTTCACCACTACCCCACCCCACCGCGCTTGCTCCCCACAGATGACGCCGGCTTGCGTGAAGCCTTCACTCAGGCGTCGGCAGTGCTGATTCAATCAGCCCTCATCACCGATGCCATACGCCCGCTGCTTAACGAACGCTTTGCGCTCGCCAAGACCCTGGGTGGCTATTTTTCAATCTACCTGTCAAAGCGATCGTATCGATAGTCCGGGATTGAACTTGGGCTCACCGCTCGGAGCCGATAGCCTCCGGCAGGCGCCATTCGACCTTTTCCGCGACGACAACTCCTGGGGTCATGCCGTCGTTACTCGGGTTGTCGAAAACACGCTCGATCACGATGCGGAAATCACCGCGCGCCTCGCCCGCGAGATCGCATACCAGGTTGAACGCTTTCTTCTGCCCGGGCTCGAAGTCCATCGTCTTCTCGCCAGTGTTGAAAAAAGTGTGCTTGAGTTCGCCCTCGGTTTGCCCGCGGTAGCAGCGGGTGCCCCCCAACTTCACAATCAAGCTCTTTTCTGAATCATTCTGAATATTGAGTCGCACGTCGTACTTGACGCCCTTGTCCTTGATCCAATCTGCCCACACGCTGATGGTGCCAGCATTGATCACCGTGTTGGACGAGCGATCGAGCATCACGCGCCCTCCTCCGCAAGCCACCACCAGCGACGCAACAGCCACGACCATGAACGAACCAATGCGTCCGTTGAATCCCCTAGCCATCATGATCCGTGCCCTCCTTAGAGACTCCCACCACACTGTGGTCGATATTTCAACGTTTGTGGAGAATATGTGCGCGATCCTTAGCCGAGATTGAGCAGCGCAGTGCGTCGGTGCCACTGGGGTGACACAGGCCCTCACTCATCGCCTCAGAGCAGACCGGATCCGCTGTTGGCGTATGGGGACAATACGCGATGGCCGGTGATGACCCCGCCCAACGATCCACTTTGGCAAAACCGGAGAGCCCTGTTTCAGGCCAGTTGACTATTACGGCGTGCTTGTTTGCGGGCGCGTTCGGCACTGGCGCAAACATCGGGTGACACCCGGAGATCAAGTACCACTGGTCGTGCTCAATGTAGATCGGCGTCGGAGATTCCCCAAAGCTTGCCCCAGTCTGTGCGCTGCAGTCAGTCGCGTAATAGGTATCACCCCAATAGCCGCGCGTTTGGTTGCATAGCGACACTGCCATCGTCACCAGCCACTCCACGGTGGATAGCGTCGAAGGAACCACGCCCAGTAGCACTAGGCCCAGTGCGAGTTGCCGCAGCCGTTGGCTCCACTGCGATGCACCCGCCTGCGCCACCCAATAAAATGCGTAGAACGGGCCGAGAAAAAGCACCGTGGTCACAAAACGGTGTGACTCCAAGCCGTCCCCGTTCACGACCACGGTAGTGAGTAACACGACACTCAAAAGCGAGATCAAGGTGAACGCCGCAAAGGTCGCAGTGACCACGCGAGTGCGATTGGCAAGTGCGCTCACCGCGCCTGCCATCACAATGAGCGGCAGCGGCAGCAGATCCAACAACAACAACAGTCGCCCATTCTCTGTCGAAAGCGGGACGGAGGGTTGATAGAAGCCCGGCGCCTGCGGGGCGACAAAGGCCATGGGTTCGCGTGGTGCCCCAATGCCCAACGTGCCGCCATAGATCAAAATGACGAGTGCGATGGTCAGGGCCAACCCGATCAGGATGAGAACGCCGTCTTTCCGGCGTGGTCCCAAGCCTTGAGGTGCGACCAACCACACCACCCCCAAAGCAAGCCCCAAAAACGCCAGCGAGATTTCATCCGTCAGCGCCAACGCACCAGTCGCGGAAAAGAGCGTGAGCAACACTTCATTTCGTTGTGGTGCCTTGCGTGCAATCAGCGGCAGCAATGCGGCGGCCGTAAATCCGAACATGAAGAAGAACGACAACGGCACATGCGGGCGAAAACTCAGGCTGAGCAAATTGACCAGCGACTGACCCGTGCCGGGGCGATTGAGCCCTTCTCGCAGCAGCGTGGCTGGGCCAATCAACAGCGCCCCCGCCGTCAGCACAGCAAGGGAGAGCGTCTTGCGCTGCCCGAACGCCGGCGCGAGCAGACCAATGATCAACCCGAGCAGACCGAACATCACGTCGTGCGAACGCGACAGCGCATTCGACGCGTGAATGTGATCGAACGAGAGCACTTGCAGCATCGCTGCATGGGCGTCGCCTAAGTAGTGATAAAAAAGCTGACCGTGTCGCTCAAAAACATTGAAGAACGGCACCCGCTGCCCGCGCATGGAGGTGACCAAGGGGATATGCCACAACCGATCCCAAATGGCGCACGGCACCGAAAGCGTGCGGCTGATCATCACCGCCAACAGGGCGAGCAAGAGCGGCGGGGCCCAGGCCTCTAACCGTCGCAAAAACGGGAGAAACTTCCGAAACTCCGCGCGCCGTCGAACCGCAACGACCCCTCCAAAAACAAGCCATGCGGTGCGCGAGATCAGCGTTGCAAGCTCAAGCGACACCACCCGCGCGAGCAGCAACACTGACAGAAAATCCAAAGCAACAATGCTCACCGTGTCGAAGCCAACCGACAACGCATTGCGCCGTTCGCTGTGCCGCGCGCCCAAGAACACGCCCAGGGGCAGCAGATACAGCAGCACTGCCACTAGCGACCAACTCATCTGCTCTGTATCTCCCCGAGTAAGGCCTGATATGACCGCAAGGCAAGCGATCAGCCACGCATGTGCTGAGCATTTGCCAAGAACCAGGCGTAGGTGAGCCCAATGCCCTGCTCCAAGGTCACACTCGGCTTAAACCCCGTACCCTTAAGACGCTCAATGGACAGCAACTTGCGCGGCGTACCGTCCGGCTTTGACGTATCCCACTGAATGCCACCAGCAAAACCGACCACTTGCTTCACGATGGCTGCCGCTTCTGCGATGGTCACATCTTCACCCGTGCCCACATTGATCGGGCCCGGCTCCGAGTAGTGTTCGAACAGATGCACCGCAGCGCGTGCCATATCGTCTGAATACATGAACTCACGACGCACGGTGCCCGTGCCCCATAGCGTGACCGACGCATCCCCGCGCACCTTGGCGTCATGAAACTTGCGGATCATGGCCGGCAAAACGTGGGATTTTTCTAAATCGAAATTGTCGCCCGGGCCGTACAAATTCGTCGGCATGGCGCTGATAAAATCACAGGAGTATTGCTTACGGTAAGCGTCACACAACTCAATGGCGGCGATCTTCGCCACAGCATACGCGCGATTAGTGATCTCCAATTCGCCTTTGAGCAAGCTGTCTTCGGTGATCGGTTGCGGGGCTAAGCGGGGGTAAATGCAACTGCTGCCCAGATTGAGCAACTTCCTCACTTGATGCTGCTTGGCCGCAGAGATCACATTGCTGGCGATGGCGATGTTCTCGTATATGAATTCGGCGGGGTAAGTGAAATTGGCGTGAATCCCGCCCACCTTTGCGGCCGCCAAGATCACGGCATCCGGTCGTTCACTCGAAAAAAACTCCAATACTTTCGCTTGGTTAGTTAGATCCAATTCTGCGTGGGTGCGCACGATAATGCGCTCAAACCCACGGCGTGAAAGCTCGCGACAAATAGCGGAACCGACCAGCCCGCGGTGCCCGGCCACGAACACCTTCGAATAGGACGAAAGCTCCATAACGGCGCGTTTGCTCAGGAATTCAGAAAGCCACTCGGACGCTGGGCCCCTGAGCCGTGGATCTTTTGACGCACCAATTCAAGATCTGCGTCGACCATCATGTTTACCAGCTCTTTGAAGCCCACCTTGGGCTTCCAGCCCAGCACTTTACGCGCCTTGCTGGCATCGCCGAGCAACAAATCCACTTCCGCCGGGCGGAAGTATACTGGATCGATTTCTACGTACTTCTTCCAATCCAAATCCACACGGGCAAATGCCTGATCGAGCAACTCGCGCACGGAATACGTCTCGCCGGTGGCCAACACGAAGTCGTCCGGCTTATCTTGCTGCATCATCATCCACATGCCTTCAACGAAATCGCCGGCAAAGCCCCAATCGCGCTTGGCGTCCAAGTTGCCCATGAATAACTTGTCTTGAATGCCGTGCTTGATGTGAGCCACGGCGCGCGTGACTTTGCGCGTTACGAACGTTTCGCCGCGACGAGGCGACTCGTGATTGAACAGAATGCCATTGGTAGCAAACATGCCATACGCTTCTCGATAGTTCACCGTGACATAGAACGCGTACGCCTTGGCGCAGGCGTAGGGGCTACGCGGGTGAAACGGCGTGGTCTCCTTCTGTGGCGTTTCCACCACCTTCCCGTAAAGCTCCGACGAGGAAGCCTGGTAGAATTTGGATGGCACGCCGGATTCACGAATCGCCTCCAGAATGCGGATCGTGCCCAAGCCGGTCACATCGCCCGAATATTCCGGTGTATCGAAGCTGACACGCACGTGGCTTTGCGCCCCCAAGTTGTAGATCTCGTCGGGCTTGATGTCGCGAATGGCACGGTTCAAAGAACTCGCATCACTCAAGTCGCCGTAGATCAGACGCAGTTTCACGCCGCTTTCATGGCGATCCTTGTACAGATGGTCGATGCGGCCGGTATTGAAGCTGGAAGAACGCCGCACCAAGCCGAACACCTCGTACCCTTTGGAGAGCAGCAGCTCCGCCAAGTACGACCCATCTTGCCCCGTGATTCCCGTGATGAATGCCTTTTTCATAACCCGCTCTCTGTTACCGCTTAGGCCAACTTCTTAGCGCGAACGCTCACGCCTGCTTCTTGCACATCCATGTGTTCGATCTGCAGATTCTCTTCCTTGCACCATTGCTTAACTTCTTCGGGCGTGTGTCGGTGAGCGTGCAATGGGTGATACCAGTCGAAATTAGTGATCACGTTCGACTCCCAATCCATCGTGTCATTCCAATAACACTTGAACATGTTCCAGTAGATGAAGCGTTGAAGATCGATCTTGCCTTTCTTGATTTCGAGCACGGGAATATCCTCCGGTACATCGATCTCAATCTTCAGATCGGACATCATCTTGCCGAACTTGGTGATGGCCTCCGACACCTCCATGCACTGTTCCGGTGTCATTTTCACCGTTTGGCTGCGGATGTGATCGTCACAGAATTCGCGCACCGGCCCCTTCTTCTTGTACACGTAAAATGAAACATGGCCAC
>DATJEQ010000430.1:0-2923 GCA_035496495.1 Polyangiaceae bacterium | reverse complement strand
AAATGGCCCGATCAGTTTTGCACTACGCATGCGTGAAGCCCCTATGTGAAAGCCCTGTGTAAGAACGGGTAAAGGAACGCGCCCCAATAGCCGGAGAATTTACCCTCTTAGGGCTGACTTCGCCAGCCGGTTCTCAGGCCGATCTGGAGGCCAGGTCCAGCATTTGCCCTAGAATTTAGAGCCCAGGGAACGTCAGCCGTTAGAAGTGGATCAGCGAGACCACCGGCACGCCATTGAACACACGCCGCCCGTTGAGTGCGTCGAGTTCGATCACGAAGGCATAGGCGACGACTTCGGCTCCACGCTTGGCGACTAGTTTCCCAGTTGCCTGTGCGGTTCCTCCGGTCGCCAACAAATCATCGATCACGATCACGCGGGCGCCGCGAGGCAGCGCATCTTTGTGCATCTCCAGCTTCGCCACGCCGTACTCCAACGAATACTCGACGCGATCGGTCGCCGCGGGCAGCTTACCAGGGCGCCGCACCGGGACGAAGCTGACATTCAGGCGCGCCGCCAGCGCAGCGCCGAAAATAAAGCCCCGAGATTCAATCGCAACGATCGCGTCCAACCCTTCACCGATGAACCGCGAGACGAACGCGTCGATCACCGCGTGGAATGCGCGCGCATTGGCCAACACCGGAGTGATGTCGCGGAACAGAATACCGGGTATCGGAAAATCCGGAATCGCACGGATCAGCGATTTGGCGTAACCCAGCGGCTCAAAATCCTTGGCGGTGACGTGCACGCTGAGCGAAGTCGTCGCCTTAGATCTGGGTGTCTTGAGTTTTGAAGGCGCCGTCTTTGGGTGCGCCTTGGTCGGGACCTTGGTCGGGATCTTGTTTGGCACCTTGGTCGGGACCTTGCGCGCGGGTTGAGCCATGCGCGGCGTATTACCACGCTCTATTAACCGGGGCGCTGCATTTCATTCACCAGCACTTCGGCAATTGCCGCTTGGCCGCTGCCCCACAGCTCCAACGACAACGGAGTGAGGCCCACGATGCCTTGATCAAAGGCCCAAGTGTCGGTCCCCGCGTCTTTGTCGTGAATCACCTCGCCGGTACCGATCCACAGGTACTCGCCACCGCGGGGATCAGTTCGGAATTCGACCGAATCACTGTAGCGGCGCGTGCCCAGTCGTGTAACTTGCAGGGGCCAGCGGTTGCCCGCAGGGAAATTCACATTGAGCAGTAATGTGGTACCGCGCGACTGCACCAACTTGAGGGCAATTTGTGCTGCAACTTCGCTCGCCGCCTTGCGATCCGTGCGGGCGCTCGCCGAAACTGCGAGGCCCGGAATGCCCCGCAGCGCCCCTTCTCGTGCCGCGGCCACTGTCCCGCTGTAGAAGACGTCGTTGCCTAAATTCATCCCGTGATTCAGACCCGAGATGACCACATCCGGGCGGCGAGGCAGTACTCGATTCGTCGCGTTGACGGCCACATACACGCAATCCGCCGGGGTACCATCGACGCTAAAAATGCCCGATTCCTGTTCAACAAGTCGCAGCGGTCGGTTCAAGGTGATGGCATGACTGGTGCCACTCTGCTCAACCGAGGGGGCGCACACCGCCACGTCGCCTACTGAGGACAGCGCCTCGCGCAGAGTGCGCAGCCCAATGGCATTGACTCCATCGTCGTTGGAAAGCAGAAATAATGGGCGCATTGTCGGCTCAAATCTCACTTAAGACGGTTTGCGTTCGCGCCACAGCGCCGGGGTGTAGGTTTTGATTGAAAATGCGTGGATTGGCCCGCGCAACGGTTCAGCCAGCGCCTGATAAACGATCTTGTGCTGGGCCATTGCGCTCACCCCCACGAATCGACCCGATGAAATATGACATTCATAGTGATCCGCGGTCCCAGTGAGATCGATCAGATCGATCTCCGCATCCGGCAGCGCGTTCACGAGCAAGCGGCGGATTTCATCCGGGGGCATGGCCATGAGCACCACTCCGATCAGCGGTGCTGCACTGGAATGTTCAAATCCAGCAGCGCGTCGCGCAGGCGAACCTGATTTTCGCTAATAGCGAGGCCCAATTCCACCAAACGCTTGCTGATGCCGTCGTATTGGCTGCTGGTGGCACCCAAGCGTGCGGTCAACTTCGCCCGGAGGTCCCCGGCTTGCGTGTTCTTTTCAATGGCGCGCAAATTGCGGCGGATTTCCTCCAGGGCGTTGTTCAGCTCATTCTGCTGCGCGGCGAGCTTGTCGTTTTCGTCCTGAAGTTGTCGCACCTTCATGCGAATGGCCCAGGCCTCGCTGAGCTTGGCGCTCAGTGCACCGTCGCGCTTCGGATCTTGCAAGTACGCTTTGATGGCCAAATCCGCCAACGGATTGAGCCAATCCACTTCACTGGTCCAGGGTCGCGTCTCGGTGACGATCAGCTTGTTCTGGCCGCGAGCCGGTGCTTCGGTGGGAATGAGCGCGAATCCGCTGCCCACGTTGTCTTCCGTGCCTGTGGGCGGCTTTTCCAACGTGGTATCGCCGCTGCGCGGGTGCTTGAGCAACACGCGCGCCGCTTGTGCACCGCCATTTTTCACCAGGTACGTTGTCTCGAGCACGCTGTCGCGTTCCACATACAAATGCCCGGCCTCAACGCGGTACAGCCGCGCACCGCGTTCGTCTTGACGCGTGTCGGTTTGCACCGCGAGGCTGCGATCCAGAGCGAATGGTACAGTGGCTTTGGCCTCTGGAGGCAATGGGTCCAGCATGCCTTCGCCCAAGAATGAGCCACTATCGAACACCGCAATCGGCCCCTTCTCCAACAAGCCTTTGGTGGTGTTGGCGAAGCGCGCGACGCGGAACGGATGCGCTGCTGAATCCGGCACGCCCGGATCCGGTGAAAACAAGAACACCGATTCGCCGGGGATGGTCTGATTGAGCAAGAGCACCATCGTGGCGCTGTCGTTCGGCACCGTGACCCGCGAGGGCA
>DATJEQ010000429.1:0-6359 GCA_035496495.1 Polyangiaceae bacterium | reverse complement strand
CAAAGCGTTCCTGAGGGAACTCGACCCCCTCGACCGATGTGATGGTCAAGATCTGTCGGGCCATGCTTTCCGCGTAATCGCCCACGCGCTCGACTTCGGAATTGACCTTGATTGTGGCGTAAGCAAAGCGCAGCAACCCAGCTACCGGCTGCTGCCGCACGATGAATTCGAGGCACAGTCGATCCACCTCTTTTTCGAGTTCGTCGATGCGCTGGTCGCGAAGAATGATCGAATAGGCGAGCGGCCGGCTGCGTTGACCCAGGGCTTGCACGGCATCCTTCAATGCCCGCTCTGCAAGGGCAGCCATGGTGGCGATCTTGCCGCGGATGCGGTCGATGTCGCGCTGCAGGGTCTGCTCTAAGTGAGCGGTCATTGTACGTGCTTTCGCGGGTTTACGGGGTTGCGCATACCATTGAATCTATCGTGGCCCGCGTCAGCGGCGCAACACGTCTGTGACAGTTGCGTGGCGACGCGGGTACGGTTAGGTTCGGGCTCAGAACGACAGCTGCGTTGCCAGGATCAGCTCCGAATGATTCGGTGTTGCGCTCGCGCTTGGGTCGAACAGGCTGAAGCTGCCTTGGAATTTCACCTGATCGCCCAGCACGTAATAGTTCGCGCCGAATTCGTAGTGTTTCACCTCTGTCTTCGCGGCTTTGATATTCGTGTCGAGAATGCCCAAGCGCACCACGGGTTGTAGGTGATCGAAGAAGGTGTAGCCCAGCGCGACGTACCCTCCTTGGCCTTTGAGGCGAGCGCCTTTCGGGCCGTCCCAAGCGCGGATGTATTCCGCTTGCAGCAACGCGTTGGAAAGATCGAATCGCAGATCGCCTTCCACTCGGTCCTTGGTGGTGGCGCTCTTGCGGCTGCCAACGCTGGTGTAGCCCACAGCGGCAATCGTGATGCCTTTGATGGGGTATGCTTCAAGGCGCAGCGCGAGATCCTTGCCATTGTTCTGGTCGGGTTGGTTTAGCCCTTGGCCATTGAAGATCCCGGCTTTGTATCCAAAGTGATCGAATTTTTTGTCGATCCGCAGACCCAGATCGCGTCGATCGCCGTATTGCCGAGAGGTGATGTCGCGTTCGGGGAAGAGCAATTTTGACGAGGAATTGAACCCTTCGTAGCTCACGGGGATTTTGAATTGGCCAACGGAAACGTCAGCGTATTCACTGTTGTAGGTGAGGTACACGTCGTTCAGGATCGATGTATCGGCGGGCGGCTTGGGAACCGCGACTTGAGCCGCGGGGGCCACCGCGGCGCCCGTTGAGTCGACCACCGCCGCGTTGGCGGTGTCGAACTTGAGCGTCTTTGCCGGATCGATCACGACCTTGTAGGAAAAAGTCTTTGGAATGATGTCGCCCTTAAGCCCCAGTTCCGCACGGCGAATGCGGAAGGTAGTCATCGTCTTGCCTTTCTGATGACTTTCGAAGAACCAGCCTTGGAGTGTCGCAATGGGTTGGAAGAAGCCTTCCTTGGCAATGGTGATGCGATCGACCGTCGGAGCCTCGGCTGCGGCAGGCGCTGCAGGAGGCGCCGCTGCCGGTTCGCTCGTCGCGGGGGCAGCGGGCGCGGAAACCGTCGGAGCGTCTGCGGCCTGCGTGCTGCTAGCGGCCGGTGCAACAGCAGCGGGTGCAACAGCGGCGGGTTCAGCGGCAGCCGGTGCGGCGGTGGCCGAAGCCGGTGTCGGTGCGGGGGGGGTAACCGGTTCTGCTGCGGCAGCTGGTGCGTTGCCCGGCTGTTGGGCCTGCGCCCAGGCAGTGTGACCAGTGAACGCAAGGAGAACGGTCGTAAAGATTGTAGTTTTCTTCATTTTGAAGGACTTCCTGTGGTGAATGCCGCCGCAGCGACGGGAGCATTAGTGCAGTCCTTTTGTGTCATTTTGATGACGAAACAGAAACAAGTGGCAAAACTGTCTCACGACAGACATCCGGATGACACGCCGCGGGTAGGCAGCGACTTCCTGCGCGCGGGGGGCAAATCAGGCGTCGACTGAGGGCAGCGTGAAGGAAAACTTGGTGCCTTCACCAACGGCGCTGTCCACGACGATGGTGCTGCCCATTGCTTCGATCAGATGCTTTACGATCGACAAGCCCAGCCCAGTGCCGCCTTGATCCTGCGATCGACCGGCGTCGACGCGATAGAAGCGTTCGAACAGCCGCGCAAGGTGCTTTTCCTCAATGCCAGGCCCCGTGTCTTCGACGGAAATTCGCAGCGATGCACCCTCTGCGACCGCGCGGATCGTCACACTGCCTCCCTGGAGGCCGTATTTGACCGCGTTGTCGACCAGATTGGACAGCACCTGATCCAGCGCGCGATGATCCGCCATTACTGACTTTGGATGATCGGGCAGTTCGATCGAAAGCCGCATGCGCTTGGCAATGGCGCGGTCTTGGAACAATGAAACGACGTGTTGGGCGACCTCATCGAGGTTGATGCACTCGCGTTTGAGGCGGAATTCACGCGATTCAATGCGCGAAAGATCCAATAAGTCCTCGATCAGGCGATGCAGGCGCTCGGCGTTGCGTTCGATGATCGCTACGAAATCTCGAGCTACCTCGGGTTGACTCTCGATCGCCCGGTGTAAGGTTTCCGCGGCGGATTTCACCGATGCAACGGGAGTGCGCAATTCATGCGAGACATTGGCCACGAAATCCCGGCGCAGCGTTTCGAGGCGTCGCAAATCGGTCACGTCGACGAAAGCGGCGAGAACACCGCCGGTTTCGTCCGGCAAAGCCGCAGCGTGAACCAGCAAACGTCGCGGTTTGAGTTCGCCGAGTTCAATTTCCGCAGAGAGCGGCTCGCTGGCATTGTCCGCTTGTTGCAGGATGCGGGTGAGTTCCGCGTGAGCGATCACCGTGCTGGCGGCTTTGCCCAACACATCGGCGTCCAGCAACAACATTTCACGCAAAGCCGCATTCACGAGCGCCACGTGGCCTTCTTTGTCGAGCAGCAGAATGCCTTCTTGCATGCTCTGCAGCACTCGGCCCATGAGGTCGCGCTCGGTCTTCAGGCTGCCCACGGCTGTTTCCAGGCCCCCTGCAAGTTGATCCAGTGAACGACCCAACTCTGCCAACTCGTCGTGCCCGGTAATATGGGTGCGAGCTGCCAGATCTCCTGAAGCCATCCGTTGGGCCGCAAATGTGAGCGCGCGCACTGTTTGCGACATCCAACGCGACGTGAACGTGGTCACTAACAGCGCGATCAGCAGCGCGATCCCGCTGGCAAGAAATACGACCCCACGCAGGTGATCGATGGCCGCATCAACCGTAGTCAACGGCTGAGCGAGGCGCACCGTGCCCACGATTGCGCCGGCTCGCTGGAAGGGCGTCGCGACATAGAGCATGCGCTCTTTAACGGTGTTGCTGAAGCGCATGCTCGAACCGCTGCCCTGCGCCATTGCAGCGATCACCTCTGGTCTGCCGGAATGATTCTCAACCTGCTCCAGCGCTCTGCCGCCCAAATCCGAATCGCCAAGCACTCGACCGTCTTTGCGGATGACGGTGACGCGCCCCTCCGCCTTTCGACCGAGATCATCAGCCAAAGCGTCCCAGCCCTGTAAGTCATCGAGGGACGCTGACGTGGCCGAGGCATCGCGCTCAATAAATTTCAGACGTACGAATAGGTCCGCTCGAATTCTTGCCGTTAGATCCGCGGCCAGTGCGTGGGTAAGATAGATATTGGCCGCTACGACGCAGACGACGATGAGTCCAGAGGAAAACAGGAACAGCTTGGCGCGAACACCGAGCCTCACCGAGTATCCCCCTCGAGCGAATCGGCAAATCGATAGCCAACCCCACGCACTGTTTCGATGTAGTCGCCCGCGGCGCCTATCTTTTCGCGCAGGCGTTTGACGTGGGTGTCCACCGTGCGCGTCGTGATATCGGCCTCAATGCCCCACACGTCGTTGAGCAGCACCGTGCGACTCTGAACGCGATTTTTGCGATCATGAAGCGTCACCAGGAGCTTGAACTCAATCGCTGTAAGTTCCACTTCTTTATCGTCGATCCACACCCGGTGCGCTTCACGGTCGACGCGTAAGCAACCGAATACAATGGGCGGTTGTCCCCCTTGCTCGCTCACACCGCGTCTTAAAATCGCGTCAACACGCAACAGCAGCTCACGCACGCTGAACGGCTTGACCACGTAGTCGTCTGCGCCCAACTCGAAGCCGACGACGCGATCCAATTCCTCCCCCTTGGCGGTCAAGATCAGGATGGCAATGCCCGCCGTGCGCGGATCCTTCTTCAGTGCCTTGCAGATCTCAGTTCCCGACATGTCCGGGAGCATCAGATCGAGCAGCAAAAGATCAGGGTCGCGTTCGCGGGCGAGCTTCAGTCCGTCCTTGCCCTGGCCAGCGGTGAGCACCTCGTGGCCCGCCTGCTGCAGGTTGAACTCCAGGACCTTCTGCAGATCCTTCTCGTCTTCAATCACCAAGATGCGCGCCATTTGAATTCATTTACAGATATTTTGTGACGTTTGGGTGACAGAGGCGTGCCGCTGGGGCGTCAGGCTAACGTTTCATGCGTCAGTTTGGCGCCTCGCTGATTGAAAGTCCATCGCTGACTCTACCTGCCCAACGCGAAGCCGTTCAAGGCGATGCCCAGCGCGCCGGCTACAACAATGATCAGGGGTTCTTGAATCTTTTTGAACCTAATCAGCACACCCACGGTGAGCAGCGCGACGAGCACGGTGGGCACATCAATCAGTGCTCTTTTTCCTAAGACGAATGCGGCCCCCGCAATGGCTCCAGTAGCCGCGGCGCTGACGCCATCCACGAATGCCTTGATACTCGTGTTCTTGGAGATTTGGCGAAAATACGGGGCGGGAAGAACGGTGAACAAGTAGCAAGGAACGAAGGTTGCCAATGCGGCAACGCTGGCGCCGATGGGGCCCGCGACCAGGTAGCCAATGAACGCAACTGTGATCACCACCGGCCCGGGAGTGATCATGGCAACGGCGACCGCATCGAGAAATTGTTGATCCGAAAGCCAGTGGAATTGCGTGACCACGCCACCATGCAAAAAGGGCACAATGGCCAAGCCACTGCCAAAGACGAATGCTCCGGCTTCCGCGAAGTACCAAGCGATCGTCCACAGCGTCGCGGTAGAAGCGGCGCCCGCAAGCCCAACAATTGTCCACAATGGCAGCGGGAACGCGCTTAGCATCCTACTTGCGCCCAATTTTGGCGGCGCCTTGACCCACATCGCGAGCACACCGCTGCCCAGAAATAGCCACACCACTTCCCGCTCAGTCCAGGCGGTGGTCAAGGCGCTGACTGCGAAAAGCGCCCACAACAGCCGATCTTTCCCCAGCGTCAATTTCCCGAGTTTCCACACGCTGCGCGCAATGATCGCGATCACCGCAGCGCCAATCCCATAGAACGCCCCTCGCATCCAAGGCAGCCCGCCCACCTGCAGATAAAGTGCTGAAATAATCAACACCATCAAGAAGGAAGGCATCACGAACGCGAGCCCAATCAGCGTGGCACCGAGTACGCGTCCCCGCACCCACCCCAGATAAATCGCCAGCTGCGCCGCGAGCGGCCCCGGCGCAAGTTGGGCCAATGCGAGCCCTTCCACGTAATCCTGTTTGGACAGCCAGCGCCGCTCTTCCACCAAATCGCGCTGCATGTAACCTGCCAGCGCGATGGGGCCCCCAAAGCCAAGGGTGCCGAGCCGCAGAAAATACAAAGCGAACTCTTGCAGCGTGCAGGCCCTGAGCGCCGAATTCGGATCTGACGCGCTGGGCTGTTCGGCGCTCATCCAGGCAATCCGCGCAGCACACTGCTCGCCTTTTGTGCCAGCTCCAGTCGCCTGTTCACTTCGTCCCAGTTGATGTTGAGGAAGAAAGCATCGACGTATTTTGCCACCGCGGCCCCAAAATCCATCTGGTAGCTGTGCTCGTACATATCCATCACCAGCAGTGGGATTCCGCTGGCCAGAGCTTGAGTGTGATTGCCGCAAGCGACTGTTCGCAGCGCGCCAGTTTCAAGCTCAAATGCGAGGATGCCCCAGCCGCTGCCGCCCCCGAGGCCCATCCCGATGCCGCGCATATGCTCTTCCCAACGCGCGCTGGTCCCGTAGGCTTGTGCAATTGCGGTTTCAATCGCTCCAGAGCGCTTGCCATTGCCACCCAGGTTGGCGAAGTAGGCCTCGTGCAGTGTTTTGGAGTTGCGGAAGGTGAGCTCTTTGTCGTGCAAGGCAGCAACTACAAACGGCGGTGTGTCTTTGTTGGTGTTGGTGATTTCTTGCTCAGCGCGATTGAGATTTTTTACGGCAGCGGCGTAATTGTTGTCGTGGTGTGAGCTGATCAACTTCTCTGACAACCCATTGAGCGAGCCGGCAGGGAAGGGCAGGGGCACG
>DATJEQ010000428.1:0-11211 GCA_035496495.1 Polyangiaceae bacterium | reverse complement strand
CCCGCGAATCCAAGGGCTTGGGATCGGATCCTGTGCCTAACGTGTGCAGAATTTGACTTCCTAACACCCGTTCAGTAGAGTCCGCAAACCACTTATGCAGGGCCTGACCAAACGACAAGCACAAACGCTCGATTACATCCGCCAGTCCATCGAGGATCGCGGCTACCCCCCCACGCTGCGCGAAATCGGCGAGTTCATGGGGATCCGCTCCACCAACGGCGTGAACGATCACCTGCGGGCGCTTGAACGCAAAGGCTACCTGCGGCGCGAAGACATGAAAAGCCGCGCGCTGCGGCTCGTGAAAGATAACCCCGAAGCGCCCCCGCGCACCGGGAGCGATGATGATCTGATCGATGTGGCGATCGTCGGTCGGGTTGCCGCCGGGCTACCCCTGCTTGCGGAGGAGAACGTCGTCGATACGGTGCGCATTGATCGCATGATGGTGCGCGGTGGTCGCGACGTATTTGGCCTGAAAGTCACGGGCGATTCGATGATCGAAGCCGGCATCTTGAACGGCGATTACATCTTCGTACGCAAGCAATCGAGCGCGGATCGCGGCGAAATCGTCGTGGCCTTGATCGGCGATGAAGCCACCGTGAAGTACTATTACCCTGAGCGCGACTACGTGCGCTTTCAGCCCGCGAACTCGCAAATGGCGCCCATCTTGGTGCGTGCGTCGGATTTCAAGCAAACGATGCTGCTCGGCATCGTGATCGGCGTTTTTCGCAAGTTGTAAGCAGGCGCAAATTGTGAGCAGGCGCAAGCTGTAGAGCGCCTTTTTGGGGCTTGTTTTGTGGGGCCCCTTTTGTGCCTCAAAGCCCCTTTATTAGCCCGCCAGGCTTGGGCCCTAGGGAACCGTTGACGCACTCTGCGAAGGGTTGCTAACTTCGCGGCAATGCCCGGCCTTTGGCGCTCAAAAGCTCTGCGCACCGCGCTGGTGGTGGCAGGCGTTTCTGCCCTGGGGCTGTCGGTGACCGGCTGCGGCAACACCATCTTCGTGGTCAACGCGAACAGCGCAGCCAACAAGCTGGAAGAAGCGCAAGCCCTCGGTGCCGAGCAGTACGCGGCGTACGAGTACTGGATGGCGCACGAATACCTGGTGAAGGCGCGCAGCGAGGCCGCTGAGGCGGATTACAGCGACGCCATCAACCTGGCCGACGAGAGCGAAGAGTTCTCGGAGAAGGCGATTGAGTTGTCCAAGGCCGCACATCGGGGTGCTGGTCGATGAACGGTCCCATGGGGAAGCCCGCTTTGATGAGGTATTGGGCGCTCGCGCCGCAGCTGTGCAGCCTTGCGCTGTGTGTGGCCACGCTCTCTTGCGCCGGCGCCGCACAGCTTCGGGGCAGAATGGCGGGGCTGCAAGAGCTTGCCACTCAAGCCGAGCGCAATGGCGCGGTGCGCTGTGCTCCTCAAGAGCTGGCTTTGGCTCGTGCTCACCTGCATTTCGCAGAAATTGAGCTGCAGCAGGGCTATGCCTCCAAAGCACAGCACCACATGTCCATCGCCGAGCCGAACGCCGACGCTGCGATCATGCTCTCGCCGCCGGAATACTGCGCGGCACGCCGCATCATTGAGCCAGCCCCGGGTGATCGCGACGGGGATGGATACTTAGATCCCAATGACAGCTGCCCGGATCAACCCGAGAACTTCAACGGGTTCCAAGATGCTGATGGCTGTCCCGACGATCCGGATACGGATCAAGACGGCATTCCGGATTCAGCCGATTCATGCGTGCTCGATCCGGAAGATAAAGACGGTTACCTGGACGACGATGGCTGCCCCGATCTCGACAACGATTTGGACAGCGTGCTCGATGCGGCCGACAAATGCCCGAACGACGCCGAAGATCCGGATGGCTATGAAGATTCCGACGGTTGCCCCGATCTGGACAACGATCAGGACACGGTACCGGATTTGACCGACCAATGCCCGAACGAGCCGGGCTCCACTACCGAGCAGCCGTTGGGTTGCCCCACGAAGCCGGCGCTGGTTGTGGTGACGGATTGCGAAGTCAAGATCACCCAGCAAATCCACTTCGAGTACAACAAGGCCAAGATTCGCCCGGAGAGCTACCCCGTGCTCAACGCCGTGGCCGAGGTGCTTCAGAAGAACCCCAACATCAAGTTGGAGGTCCAAGGCCATACCGACAACCAGGGCAGCGCGAGCTACAACAAGCGCTTGAGCGGTCAGCGTGCTGACGCGGTGAAGACCTACCTCACCGCTCAGGGCATCGCGAAAGATCGCCTGCAATCGACCGGCTATGGCTTCGATCGTCCGCTGGTGCCGAATGATACTGCGCAGAACCGCGCGCTGAACCGTCGCGTGCAGTTCATTCGTACTGAAGGCTCAAAGGCCGGCTGCCCCAAGTAAAGTTCTCGCGCAAAGACCGGGCTTTGCCGGACACAACAGCTCGAAGGTGACTCCCATGCTCGGCATTGACAGATTGGGTCGGTTTTTTTCCGGAATGCTGCTGGCCTGCTCGTTAGCAGTCGGCTCGCTGGTTTGGGCGGTTCCAGCCTGGGCGGATGCGGCAGATGATGCGGCACAAGCCCAAGTCAAAGCCGCGATTGACACCCATTATCTCGCCACCGAATTCGACCAAGCGCAAACGGTGCTGCTCGACGCAATCAAAGGCTGCGGCACACAGTGCAGCCCACAAACTGTTGCGAAAGCCTGGATGTACGTCGGCCTTGTGCGCGCAGTGGGGCTCAACAATGAAGCGGGCGCTCGCGAAGCGTTCGGCACGGCGCGCAAGCTCGACCCCGCGGTGCAACTGGACGCTAATTTGGCTACTCCGGAAACGAACATCATGTTCGAGGAGGCCGACAGCGATAAAGCCAGCGAGACGCCGACCGCACCGGTCGTGCTGGGAGGGATGAAGTGCACCCCAGATGTCAGTGAAGTGCAAACGCGAAGGCCCATCCCCATTTCCTGCACGACGGATACGCCCGCGACCAAAGCGGAGATCAAGTACCGCGAATTCGGATCGGATCGCTGGGAGACCGTTCAAATGGGTTCGGCCGGCGGTGCGTGGCTGGGCACTATTCCGTGCACCGCCACGGATCTGCAGGGCAAGCTGAGCTGGTATGTGAACGCCCGGGATCAAGACGGCCAAGTGGTCGACAATTTCGGCGCGCAGCGCCAACCAGTCGAGATCACCTTGGTGGAGAACACCAACGTCGCACCACCTTCTTTTCCTGATCAAGATCCGCCCGCGCGCTGCGGCTCAGCCTCCGAATGCCCAGAAGAAATGCTGGGCACCCCAGCATGCCCCGGCACTGTGAAGCCAGATCCTGGGCGCGGCCACAAAGGGGCGGGTGAATCTTGCAAGGAAACGACGGAATGCAGCACTGGGCTCGATTGCGTTGATGATCAGTGCCAGGCCCCCAAGAGCTGCGAGCGCGACGCGGATTGTGCCGAGGGGCGCTGCGTCGATCAGTTGTGCAAAGCGGACTCCAAGGGTTCTTCCGCCAAAGGCCCGCTGAATTGGATCGGCCTGCATTTTGGGGCGGATATCGCAATGGTGAGCGGTAGCCAAGTTTGCCAGGATTCGAATTTCGGCTGCTTCGATAAGAGCGGCAAACCCCTGCGGGATCAGGGCGGAACATTCGGCGTTCCCAATACCTCCGCCGGCGACATCCAATCCGGCTTTGCGCTGGGCACGCTGCGGGTGCTGGCCTCCTACGAGCGACTGCTCAATGAGCAATTCAGCGTGGAAGGGCGCCTGGGCTTCGCTTTCAACGGTTCGCCGTCCGGCGGGGGCAAGAGCTTCTTGCCGCTGCATGTTGAGGCGCGTGCAAAGTTCTGGCCGCTAGCCGCGCCCGGCTCGACCCTGTTTGCGCCTTATGTTGGGGGCGGTGCGGGCTTGGCGCAGGTTGACACCAAGGTGAATGTGCTCGTGGTGCAGCAATGCCCAGCAGCCGCCACGGGCTGCCAGGTGGCTCCCGAGGCAGACGCCTATCGGCAAATGGGCGTTGTTTTCGTTACCGCCTCCGCGGGGGCATTCTTCGGTTTGGCGCCAAATTATGGCATCAATCTGAATCTGAACGCGCTGGTGCTCCTGCCCAAGACGGGATTCGCAGTACAGCCCTCACTGGGCTTTGCCTATGGCTTCTGATGGGCGGTTTCTGATGAGCGCGGCATGACGGCGCCCTCTGCTCCCGATCTGCGTGAAGAACTCCACGCGCTGACTCAGGCGGCTGCGGCGCAATTGGAAATCCTGCGCGACAGCGGCTGCGACGCCCTGGGGCTGCAATTGCCCAAAGCCAGCCCTGCCGCCAGCGAGAAGGCCGCCGCAGTCAAGCCCGTCGCACCGCGCACAGCAGCGGCGCACGCACAAGCGCCGCAACCAGCGCCCTCAGCAAGATCTGCCACGATCAGTTCCGACATCCAATCGCCGCCAACGCCCAAAGCGGCCGCGTCCACGAGCGGCCCCCGGGGAACTGGAGCCCCAGAAGTTGCCCAGCGCTTGACCGTGATTGAGCAAGAAGTGCGTGCGTGCACGCGCTGCGCACTGCATCAGTTGCGCACACAAACGGTGTTCGCCCGCGGCACGGGCAGCAGCGGGCTGTGCTTCGTGGGCGAAGGGCCAGGCGCCGACGAAGACATTCAAGGCCTGCCCTTTGTGGGCAAGGCGGGGCAACTGCTCGACAAGATGATTGTCGCCATGGGATTGCAGCCGAGCGACGTGTACGTGTGCAACATCGTGAAATGTCGCCCACCCAACAATCGCAAACCAGAGCCGGAAGAGATGGCGGCGTGCGTGCCCTACTTGCAGGAGCAAATTGATTTAATCGCACCGGAGGTGATTGTGGCGTTGGGCGCCACTGCAGTGCAGGGGCTATTCGGCGCCAGTGAGGGCATTACCCGCCTGCGCGGGCGTTGGAAACTCTACCGCGGAAAGATCCCGGTCATGCCCACCTTCCACCCTGCGTATTTGCTGCGTCAGCCGGAAGCCAAACGCGACGTGTGGAACGACCTTCAGGCCGTGCTGCGACATATGGGTCGTGCCGTACCCAATCCAACCGCGCCGAGTGCTAAGGGATAAAGACTTACTGCGCAGTGATCGTGAATGGCAGCGTGTTCGCGCTAGCGGTGCCGTCGCGGAACTTCATGCGCACGTCGTAGGGGCCCAGCGCGAGGTTGGGAACCACGAAGTGCATGATGTTCAGGTTGGCATCCTGCGTAGCCTGCGTCGGGGCGGGAGCGCTGACCACCGTTCCCTGTGATTCAAAATCAAAGCCCACCACGTAGTGATTGGCTGCCGTTCCGAAATACGTGTCGAAACCCTGTCCTGTTACCGTAACGCTTGCACCCACGGGGCCCGCTGTGGGCTCCAACGTCAGCAGGGTGGGCTCAGCGGCGCTGCTGGCATCTCCTCCAGCGTCTGCGGCACCACCTTCCATCGCGCAATACGGGTAAGCCCCATTCTGGGTCCCGGTGCGGGTGAAGGAGATCTGCATCGCGTCATAACCCAGCGAGCAGCCGACGGCATCAGCCGGGGCACAGCAGGAAGCGTCAATTTGGTAGCAGAAGCTTGAGCCGGCACAGCTGAAGGTGAACGCCTTGCTGTTCGCACCAGCGTCAGCACACGCCGAGTTGTCCTGCGCGACTACCCAGCCGCTATCGCCGTCGCACGATTGCCCTGGCGGAACGAACGCGAGCGTGGAGAAGTGGTGCAAGAGCAGGCCCTTGCCGTCCGCGCTGAGCTCCAAAGCCTCCGGCGCGCTCTGGGTTGCTGAACTGGAGAACGAAAAAGCGATCGGCGTACCACTTCCGGATTTGACCACGACTGGATCCGCAAACGTGGTTCCATCCGGCTCCATCTGAATCACGTCTTCGAAGGTTGTAGCCGGCCAACCGATGGTGCTCGCCGCAACGGGAGTCAACGTGATGCCCAACCCTGCGGCACTTGCGGGGAACGTGAAATCAATGGGCTGGCCACTGCCGCCCATGATTGAAACCGTGCCACCCGCATTGGGAACCATGAAGGAAACTGGGCCGGAGGCATCCACCGTCGCGTCGCCACTAACGCTCGCGTCGCCTGGTGACGCATCCCCGCCGTGGTTCATGGGCATCATTGGCATGTGGTGCACAACGCTGCCGCCGCCTGAGTCCGTCGCTGCATCCTGCGTGTTCGAGCCAGCGTCACCACCAGGCCCCGACGGCGAATTGCTCTTGCTGCTGCAGCCGAACAACGAAACAAGCCCGAAACCTAAGGCCAAAGAAAGAACAGAAGAGCGGTAAAGCGCTGACATGGCGGCCTGCTTACGATCCATTTGACCGCAGAGCAAGCGCCTCCCTCACACTGTTCTATTTTGGAACGAGCGTCAGGGCAAACTCATGAAAAAATCTGCAATGGCATTGCTGGCAAAGCAGGGCCAGCCGTGCTCGAAACCGTCAGTGCTGTTGTAGCCGTGGTCGTTGTGTGAGCACCAAATCGTCGGTTGACTGCAGCCTTGATACTCAATGCAACCTGGATCCACGGGTTGTCCGTCGAACGAGCTGTTACATCCCTGCACCGGTGCGTACGGCATACTCATGGCGCTGCACATGTTGCTCGCGCTGAACACCGCCACCACATCTGCCCCATCGCTGCCCCCGCGCTGCGCATCCATCATGCCTTGGATGTACATCACGGGAACCGGCGTCAGCATGTCGCAGTACTTGCTGGCTGCAACCGGTGCGATGGCTTTGAACCGCGGATCGCCCCCGGGCACACAGGCCATGTGCACGGTCATTTGCGCGCCGGAGCTGTGCCCCATCAAGAATACGCGGCTCTTGTCGATGCAATAATTGGCGAGCAGTTCATCGTAGATCGCGCTGATGCGCATGGAATCAGGTCCCGTTCCGTTGCTGAACGACCAAGCATTCCCGGTGCTCTTGGGGAAAGCGCGCACAAAGTTAGTTTCTAGTCGCGAACCATTGCTCAATGTTTGCAAGATGGTGTTCGGGTTGTTCGCGCCGTGAAGCGCGATCACCAGCGGCATGGGTGTCGTTCCGTCGTAGGTTTGCGGGAAATCGTAAATATGATCGTTGTCGACCACGACTTCACCGCCATTAGGGCGCCCGCCTTTGCCGCAGCCCTCACTCGCCACCACCGCACTAAATCCTCCGGCATTGGCTCCTCCGGTATTGGCGCCCCCCGCATTGGCGCCTCCGCCGCTGACGCCACCAGCGCTGGCACCCGCTGTACCACCCGTGCCGCCAGCTCCGCCTCCCGGTGCGGATCCACCCACTGCTGAACCACCCTGACCACCGATCATCTGCAAGCCGCCACTGCCCCCAGTGGTGGCTCCACCGAGGGTCGACCCTCCGTTGCTCAGACTTCCCCCGCTTGCGCCCACGGCGAGAGAACCCCCGCTTCCGCCCGTTGGAGTCCCGCCGGTCGACACGGCGCCCCCGCCGCTACCGCCCATTGCGGATTGCGCAGCGGTTGAACTACTGCACGCGACAGCAGACGCCGCTAGCACGAGCACGAAGGCATATCGACCACGCATCGCAGCGGCAGCGTACGCAACAAACGCCGGACTGGGTAGGGCGGCTCCTCAGGTCCCGCCTGGATTGAAATCCAACCGCCTGACTTGAACGCTCAGCGCGGTGTACCGATCCACCAGCGATCGTGGAAAAAGGTGTCAGTGTTCGCGCGCCGCAAGCCAACGCTCTGCGTCTAGCGCCGCCATGCAACCGGTGCCCGCTGCAGTGACGGCCTGGCGGTACACCCAATCCGCGACGTCGCCGGCCGCGAACACCCCGTCAACGCTGGTTCGTGTGCTCCCGGGTTGGATTTTCAAATAGCCGTTGGGGTGCGTGTCCAGTTGGCCCTTGAACAGATCCGTCATGGGCGTGTGCCCAATCGCGATGAACAGCGCACCCACCGGCACCACTTGCTCGGAGCCGCTCTTCAGATCTTTCACACGAACGGCGGTAACTTTGTCTTGGCTGACGTCAAGCACTTCTTCCACCGCGTGACTGTAAAGGATCTTGATCTTCCCATTGGCACGCACCCGATCCTGCATCGCCTTGCTGGCTCGAAATTCGTCACGGCGGTGCACCAAAGTCACTTTGCTGCACAAGCCAGACAGATAACTCGCCTCTTCCATCGCGGTGTCCCCGCCGCCCACAACACACACCTCTTGCCCGCGGAACAATGCTCCATCGCACACCGCGCAGGCGCTCACGCCTTTGTTCTTGAGTTTGTCTTCACTGGGCAGACCCAAGTAATTGGCGCGCGCACCCGTGGCCACGATGACCGTTTTTGCCAGATGCAGAATATTCTCGTCTTCACCCACCCATAGCTTGAAGGGCCACGCTGACAGATCCACTTTTTGCACATCGGCAGTGATGAACGCGGTGCCTTGACGCTCCGCCTGGGCACGAAATCGCTCCATCAATTCTTGTCCGTGAACGGATTCAGGGAACCCAGGATAATTCTCCACATCGGAAGTGAACATCAGCTGACCACCTGGAATCAGCCCGCCCATGTTGAACCCCTCCACGCACACCGGTTTGAGATTGGCGCGCGCCGCGTAAATGGCTGCGGTCAGCCCTGCTGGGCCCGATCCAATGATCGCGACATTGTGAAGTGTTGGTTCGCCCATGACTCTTTCGATTCCCTATTCCGCAGCGATCTGCTGCATTTGCTGCAAGCAACTGCCGCAACGCAACTTAGTGCAATCCAGCGCTGGAGCAAGAGCGCGTTATTCGCGAATGGGGTTGGCTTTCAGAGCTGCGCGCCCGTCTTTCACGTACACGCTGAACTTCACTTTCACTGCACCGTGACGCTGCATCAGCGCGCTGCGATTCTTGCGCAACGTCTGCTTGAACTTGTCGAAGGTGAGCCCTTCCGTGGTTTCGCCACAGCTCTGCTTCACACGCACAAACTCAGCGAAAACACCGTGCCAGTCGTGCTCCGTTTCGGCATCCAAATCCTCGGCAATTTCAGGCCTTTGGGCTTGAGGCATCGTGGCTTCATTGCCGTCGCGGTGACGCGGGGGCGGCGGAGGCCCTTGGCGACTTGCGGGCGCGGGTGCAACGGGCGTTTCCGACAGCACCGGGGCCGGCACGCTGGCGACTGATGCCGGCGGACTGCCTGACAGCGGCAAACTGAACGCGCTCATCTGCGGTTGATCCGGAATGTCGCCGATCACTTGCTTCAGATCCGCTGCGCGACGCGAGCCGCCGCCCTGGGCAATTGCATGCTCGATTCCATCGTTCAAATCCGAAGCGACCTTGCGCAGCACCGAACGGAAGCGACTCGACTGCAGCTGCGTGATCTCGCCCTTGGCAAAACGATGCGCCTCGGCGCTGAACGTTTTAAGCGGCACTGTGTGCTCCAGCACCGAAAACACGATGCCCAAGCCCATCACCAACACCGCAATGAGTAGAACGAGCACCAGCGGCACGCTGTGCTTGTCCGTGTCGTCGGCATGATTGAAGAAGCCGACAACCGAACTCAGTTCGTGAGATTCACGCGCCACCACGTAGCCAACACCCAGCCGCCAGGTTTCACCGGGGATACGGCCATAAACGACGGCTAAGGGCGTGCCGCGCACGGGCAACACGGAGCTGATGCCCTTTTCTTTGAACTGCTGATCGGCAGTGAGCGTGGTGATCTCCGTTGTGACCTGATCCAAGAGCAGCTTGTCGAAGCTGCCGGTGGCCGCCGCTGCAATTCGATTCTCCCCCACAAAAAAGGCCACTGCGGCCCCGGTGCGCTCGGACAGATCGCGTGCAAAACGCTCGTCGAGCATGCGCGCCCCCACGATGGCCCCCGCGGGCAGTTGCCCCAAATCGTATTCGATAGGCCGCGCCACAACGCGATACGGCCGATCGAGCAGCAGGGTGTCATCGCGGATGTAACCGTGCAGTGCGTCCGCCACGACGGAGTAACCGCCCAACTCGAAATCCTCGACGCCCAGGGCCTGATCGTAGCCGGTGTAGGCCACGACGCGGCCGTTCTGATCCACGGCGAACAGCGCGTCGAAATTGTCTTCCTGCGGAATGGTAGCCGCCACCTTGATCAAAGCGCTCTTGACCGCGTCGCGTGATTTTTCCGGAATGGTGTCGGCGCGCGACGATTCCGAAAGACCGCGCGCGATGTCCTGATTCGTCGCGAATTTGATCAGCTGTGACGCTCGTTCGCGCGCGTCGTTCTTCATGTACCAAGAGACGACCTGACTGTCGCCAATCAGGCCCTCTTGTAATGAGCGGCCGACGGAGCGGTTGTAAATGCTCAACCCCAAGAACAGCAGGAACACCAAGACGCCTGTGAACAGGCCGGTGAATACGTACCAAAAGCGAGACAGCAGCACGGCTAATCCTTCTCCTGATCGGCGGCGGCCGCTTCGCCCTCTTTGGTGCCAACCACCAAAGGATTGGGCAGGACTAGATCGCGCGCCGCCAGCGTGACAGGAACCTCAGCACCCACTTTTTTGCCGCAAAAGAACGCCTGCAGCTTGTAGTCGCCAGGCTCGGCAATGGTCAGAATAAAATCGCCGCTCAAACTCGGATACGCGATGGCGGCCACGTTCGGCTCGCCTATGACCCAGCTGCGCAGGCTGGGGGCGGCCTCATCGCGGATTTCGAACACCTTGGGTTGTGGCACCGTCCATTTGCGAATGCCGCCTTTGATGGTTTCCGATGCCGTGAACTCGGCGTCGCCCACGGCGTACAGGCGATGCGTGAAGGGATCGGTATTCTTGATCTGCAATTCCGTACCCGGCGGCACCACGAGCGTCACAGGCGTGGTGCGCCCGCCGCCCAAACGCACCAGTACCGGATGCGGCGTCTGCTTGCCGGCTCCAATTGCCGCAACGCAGATTTCTTTCGGAATATGGGGGAAGAGCTTGCGAAATTCGGCGCGCACGGTTGGCACCGCTTCGCGGAACGAATAGCCGTGCTCGTCGGCTTTGCGCGCTTGTGCCCATACCGGATTGCTCAGAAACTGAAACCCAGCGACTTTTCCGCGAACGGCAGCCGCGCGAGCCGTGCCTGAAACCAAGGAACCGACAGCGAAAGCGCCGGCACCAACAAGCAGCTCGCGTCGCCCCAGTGTGTGCTCATCCATAACTGTCTGGGCACCGTAGCCGAGGCCTGGGGCTGGCGGAAGAGTCGACCCACTGTCTGATCTTGCGTTGGTGCAACTTTGGGCCCAAGTCAGCAGGCGATGCACGAAAAACGCCCCGCGGTCGCGAAAAAGCCCGGGGCAGC
>DATJEQ010000427.1:0-7702 GCA_035496495.1 Polyangiaceae bacterium | reverse complement strand
AATTCCGCGATAGGCCTTGGATCTTCCAATTCGTCGCGCGCCACACCCGCCAAATGATCGGCAGTGATGTTGCGGATGCAATTGCCACTGGTTTGAATTGCGTGCATTTGCACGCTGGCCAAATCCTCTAAAATTCGCGGAACGTCTTTGAGCTTGGGCCAGTTGTATTGAATGTTCTGGCGTGTGGTGATGTGGCCGTATCCGCGGTCGTATTTACGAGCGATGTGGGCCAACATCCGCACTTGCTTGCTGGACAGCAGCCCATAGGGCACCGCCACCCGCAGCATGTAGGCGTGCAGCTGCATATACAGCCCGTTCTGCAGACGAAACGGCTTGAATTCCAGCTCGGTGAGCTGCCCCTCATAGCGGCGATTGACCTGCCCTTGGAACTGTTTGGCGCGTTCGTCAACGATGCGTTGGTCGTATTGATCGTACTGGTACATGAGATTTCCCCGTCAATGAGTCCCATCAATGAGTGGCTGTATCCGGCCTGCGGTAGGGCACGGTGGGCCCGTTGGCGCGGATCGTTTCGCGAGCAGACAACGGATCGATGCCCTGGGCACCGACACCGACTTGAATCGCGTAAGCGTCACACACTTCAAGTTCGTTCTTCTGTGCGGCCGCCAGCGCTTCATCCTTCTTGCCGGCTCCCTCGATTGTCCAAGCCTCAGAAAGCTTGCGTGACCAACTGCCGTTGGAGCGGAGAAATGCAGGTGCACCGTCGTCGGTGTAGCCGCCCGTGATCACCCAGTGACTGCCTTGTGGCTTTGGCATGCTGTGAACTTTGGCAGGGTAGTGAGATAATAAAAAGACATTAATATTATAATTGTCATTCCCTATGGTTATGGCATAAGGGGACAGTGAACCTGAATCAGCTCCGGGTATTCGCCGCGGTTGCCCGAGAGCAGAGTATCACCAAAGCCGCAAAGACGCTGAAGATCAGCCAACCCGCGGTTTCTAAGCAACTCTCTGAGCTGGAAGAGGCGATCGGCACAACGCTGGTGGACCGCTTGCCGCGGGGGATTCGCCTGACTGAGGCGGGCAGCGTTCTTGAGGAACACGCGCGGCGTATTTTCCAGTCCGAGGCCGCAGCTGAGGCGCAATTGCAACAGCTGCTCGGGTTGGGGCGTGGGCGGCTGTCGGTCGGGGCGAGCACCACCATTGGCAATTACCTGATTCCGGATTTGTTCGGCCGCTTTCACAAGGCCTATCCGCGAGTCGAGCTGCAACTGCAGATCGCCAACACGGCGGAGATCCAGCGCTTGGTCAAGGAAGATGAGCTGGATTTGGGATTGACCGAAGGGTTCGCGGAAGCCGAGGGGTTGCAAGTGCAAGTGGTGGCACACGACGAGATGGTGATGATCGTGGCGCCGCATTCGCCCTTGGCCAAGAAGGGATCGATCGGCTCGAGCGCGCTGAGCGGTCTCCCCCTCTTGGTGCGCGAGGAAGGCTCTGGAACCCGGGATGTGATTGAAGCGGCGCTGGCCGAGCGCGGTGTGGAGTTGCTCCCGGCGATGAGCTTGGGAAGCACGGAGGCGTTGAAACAAGCCGTGGCTTCCGGTTTGGGCGCAGCCATTGTCTCCAAGCTGGCAGTGGAGATTGAGCTACAGGCGGGGGTGCTCGCGACGGTGGAGGTAACGGACCTGAAGATCCGTCGAGCGCTGCACCTATTGACGCTCAAGGGAAAGACGCCGAGTCCGGCTGGCGCGGCGTTCATTGAATTGATCGCAGGGATGCGCGGGCGTGGTGCGCGCCCATGAATAGGCGCCAATGAGCACGCGCTGGTAGGCGGGCGCCAGTGATCAACGGGAGGCGGGGGCTGTGCCGCTCGGCGAGGGTGCGGCGGCACCTGTGGCGGCGAAACTCGGCGCTGAACGTCCTTGAGCGGCGGCGATCGCGTCGGCGAGATCGGTGTTGCCGCGCAGACACGAGTAGCAGTCTGAGAGCGTCAAAAAGCCGCAACCGCGCCGGGAGAGCAGGCGTTTGAGGGGAATGAGGGACCGCTCATCGGCATCTGCCTTGGCTTGAGGGAGCAGGGCTTTGTGCTCGGCGCAGCCGTTGGATTCGCGCAGCTTGATGGCCATCAAGGCAGCCGCTGAGGCCTTCTTACGCAACTGGTCATCTTCCAACAATTTCTTGGCGCGCTTGGCGGGAATGGTTGCGCCCTGTTCGCTGAGCCAAACGTCAATCAACAGATCCACTCCGGAAGATCCCAAATTGCTGGCGGCGAAATTGAGCACTTGTTCGTAGATGGAATCAGCCACGGCGAGCTGCCGCACGTCGCTCAGCAGCGAGGAGTCATTTTGCGCTTGGGAATCGATTTTGACTGCTGCTGAGTAAGCTGCCAGTGCGTCATTGAGTTTGCCCGCCGCCTTGCGCGCTCGACCCACGGCGAGCCAGTGCACCGAGCTGGGCTCATCTTTCGCCAATTCTTCGAGATCTGCCGCCGCTTTGCTATCGCCGCGCAGCGCGCGTTCCAAGAGCTCACTGGCATCCTGAGGCATTCGCTCAGCCAACGGGGCGGTGCGGGACGCTCCCGATAAGGAGCCACTGTGGTGGAATTTGAGGAACGCCAACATGGCGATCAACGCCGCCCCAATGCCGAAGCCTGCAAGGCGCACACGTTGCGGGAGCTTGCGCCACAATGTGCTCAAGTGCGGCAGCTCAGGCATTTTGCGGCGCACGCCGGAGCGCGGCATTGATTGCCCACTGAGTGCCGGCAGCAGATCCGTTGCCGATTGCGGGCGCGCCTCGGGCTCTTTCTCCAAGAGCTGCATCACAAGCGCGGCGGTGTTTGGAGTGACCCAGCTGGGCAAGCGCGGTGGAGGCTGCGTCATCTGTTGCGTCAAAAGCACCAGCAGATCATCTGCATCAAAGGGCGGCCTGCCGCACAGCATTTCATAGAGGATCACCCCCACCGCATAGAGATCCGCGCGCCCATCAACGGTGCGGCCTGCTGCTTGCTCAGGTGCCATGTATTGCGGCGTGCCGAACACGGTGCCGAAACGGGTGAGTGCGG
Organism: Polyangiaceae bacterium; assembly: GCA_035496495.1. Taxonomy (GTDB): domain Bacteria; phylum Myxococcota_A; class Polyangia; order Polyangiales; family Polyangiaceae; genus SZUA-265. Next base: position 4,683 of record DATJEQ010000427.1, on the reverse strand, counting down.
TACGAGTCTCTTTGGTCGCGCTCAGTTTGGCGATACCAAAGTCCAAGACTTTGACGAAATCCGGATCGCCGTCTTTCTCGACCAACATCACATTTTCTGGCTTGAGATCACGGTGCACGATGTCGTGCGCATGTGCGGCACCCAGTGCCTGCACAATCTGTTTAGCAATGTGCAGGGCGCGAGGCTCGGGCAGCGGTCCTTTTTCGATCAAATCGGCCAGCGTGGGCCCCGCGATGTACTCCAGCACCAAGAAGAAGGAACCGTCCGCAAGGCTGCCAAAATCGGTGGCATTCACCACATTGGGGTGCTCAACGCGGGCGCTGGCAACGGCTTCGCGTTCGAAGCGCAACACGGCCTCTGCCACTTCCGTCATGTGGGCATGCAGTACTTTGAGCGCGACCGTTTTTTGCAGCTGCACGTGGGTCGCTCGGTATACGGCGCCCATGCCGCCTTCACCCAAGAGCTGCTCAACGCGGTAACGATCCGCAATGAGCTCACCCACCAAGGAGGCCTTGTCGAGCGTCGCTGAGCCTGTACCCGATGATTCCATCACGGCGTTACCTTAACGCCACAGTTCGACGCCATTGGCAATGAGCCGCGTTTCATTGGCACTGCCATCGCGATTTAAGCTGGCAAATTGGGCGCCCTCGCGCTGGTGGTGCGCGACTTCACCAGGCGAAAGCACGGCCTGTTTCACTATAGCTTCAACGCGGGCGTGGGATCCGGCCGAATCGGTCGGGACGAAGAACCCGTAGTTCTTGAAAGTCACGCGGCAACCGGGCCCATCCTGAGCCGGAGCGAGCTCCATCCAGCAACCGCGTCGCGTACACGCGCGCCGCACCAGGCCTTCGACCAACACGGTCTTGTCCGCGAAAGCGTCAGGGTGGGCGAGGAGCCTCCCTAAATTAGTGGATTTGGTGACCGCGATGGGATCCCCAAAAGCGTGATGGGTTCCTGGCGGCTCGCTGGAGGGGGCGGGAGCCGCCGATGCCGCTCCAGAAGCTACTGGAGCGCTAGCGGGTGTAGCGGTCGTTACGCCAGCCGATGCTGCCAAGTGGGTGGACGACAACGCAGTGGGAAGCAAAGTAGTTGACGGCCTCGGTTGATCCGCCTTCTGACAGGCAGGCAAACTCATGAGAAGCAAACCCAACAGAAAAGACCCCGGGAAAGACTCCAGAAGGGACCCCGGAAGAGCGCGAGAGACCCGTATAGACGCGGAGCAAAGCATTGACGAGCGAGTATAGCGGTAGCGCGGCATAGCGTTACGGATATTCGAGCGGAAGCAGTTGAGCGCGATATTCCAGCGCCGCCGCCTTGCGATCAAGCTTGCCTACGGGGGTTTCCGGCAGTCGCTCAATGAACGCGAGGCGCCGCGGCAACTGGTGGCGCATCAGCCGCTGTTGGAGGAATGCCGCAAAGGCCGTTCGTTCGGCGCCGGGCGCCACCACCAGCGCGCACACCACTTCGCCCCAGTTTGGATCCGGCAACCCGAATGCGCAGCAGCGCTCCACGCCGGGGTACGTCAAAATCGTACGCTCGATTTGCGCGGGATAGACATTCTCACCGCCGCTGATCAGTACATCGGTGGAGCGCCCCAACACGTGCAGCGAACCCTTGTCGTCGAGGCTACCGTAATCTTCCGTGCGGAACCAGCCGTCGGCGGTGAGCGGCAGATCCAACGCGGGTGGCTCCCAGTAACCGGAGAACAGGCTTGGGCCGCGCACCTCAATGCGTCCGTCGGTCGCGATGCGCACCTGTGCGGTTCGGATCGCGGGGCCATTGCCGCTGTCACCGCCAGGCCCCAATGCATAACGCTGCGTTGTGACTTGCGAACTCATTTCCGTCATGCCGTAAGTGGTGAACACCGGAAGGCCGCGCTGCAACGCTTGTTGCAGCAGAGCAGCGGAAGCGCCGTCACCGCCCATGAGAATTGCTCGCAGACTCGCGGGTGGAGAAAAATCGGGCAGCTCCAAGAGCCGCTGAAGCACGGTGGGCACGACTGAGATCAAGGTCGCGTTGTGGCGCGTGATCCCTTGCGCGATCTGCTGGATATCGAGTGAGTCGTCAGCGCCTTGAGGCTGAGGGATCAGCACGGCTTTTCGCGCCGCTAAACAACGCAGAACAATGGAAAGCCCCCCTACGTGCGCCAGGGGCAGGCACAGCAACCAACGATCTTGCGGCTGCCAGCCGAGATTTTGGGCACTGGCTTCTACGGCGCACTGGATTGCGCCGTAGCTCAGCACGGCGGCTTTGGATGAGCCGGTGGTGCCCGCAGTGAACACGACGAAGCACGCGGAGCTACTTTCGCCGCGCATTGGCGTTGGCACATCGATATCCGAATGGGTTGGGGAAGCGGCGCGGTCCCACCCGGGCTCGAAGATGCGGATGAAGCCAAAGCGACGGTGCAGTGCCGTGCGCTCCTGCACAGGAAGCCGTGGGTGAAGCAGGGCAAGTGGCCAGCCAAGCTCCAGCAGCGCGTAGATCAAGATCAGCGTCGCAACTTGATTGGTGGCAACGACTGCGAAACAATTCTGAGGAATTTTGGAGTGATTGGACGCGAGCGGACCGTACTGCTGGTGCAGCCAGCGCAGGGTCGCTGCAGTGCGAATCGCCATCTGATGGAACGTGATCGACTCAGCGTCGCAGATGCACGCGATCTCACCGGGAGCTTCACGCGCCGCTTCAATGATCGACAGCGAGGAAGACACCTCAGCTTTCCTCCAGCGACAGCGCGGGGATCGCTAACCCCGACCCTTGTGGGGGCGAAATAGCTCCAGCGGAAATCCATTCGACTTCTAGCCGGGGCCAAGTGTCGAGAGCGCGGTGTGTGCCAAGCCCCGCGGGAAGGTGCGCATCGCCCACTGCCAGCGCCAAATGAGCGGCAGCCGCTCGGGCAACGGGCCCGTCAAAAAGGTGCGAGAACACGCACCGCGCACCCAACCGTTGCGCAGTGCGTGCCCAGTTCAAGCAAGACAAGAAACCTCCCAATTTCATGGGCTTGAGTACGAAAATGCTTCCCGGGTGTCGCTCGACCCACTCACTCATGGCCGCATGAACACTCGGCTCAGCCAAGGTTTCGTCGAACCCGATGGCAACCGGCACGCGCGGCTGGCTGAACAACTCAGAGACGGCGACCGGCTCTTCCACGAACTGCGGTGCGAACGTCGCGAGCTCACGCAACCTGGCGAGTAGAGTTGCACCCGCGAACGATCGATTGGCATCGATGCGCAGATGGAGTGCAGGGCCGAAGCGTTCACGCAGTGCGCGGATCTGGCGCAGTTCATTGTTCCATTCGCCTTCGACGCCCACTTTCACCTTAAAACAACGCACGCCGCTGTTCCATGCCTTACTGGAGCTGTCGAGTAGCTCCTTGTCTGTGAGATCGAGCAGCTGGGCCAGCGCCATGCGAGGTGTGGGCGAATCCGTCAGAAGCCGCCAAATGGGTTGCAGCGTTCGTTGTCCCAGTGCGTCAAGCAGTGCCGTTTCCATCGCGAATCGAGCGGAGGGAACCGTGGCAATCGGATGGGATTGTACGGCGCTCAGCACCGCCTTGGCGCCCCCAAGTGCCAAGGTTGCATCGACCCAGTCCGCAGTAGCGGATTGCAGCGCGGCTGCGGCGGCGTCCAGAGTTTCCAGCGAATAGTCGGGCAGGGGGCTCGCTTCACCCTGGGCGATTTCACCGGTTGCCGTGTGCAGGCGAACGAGGATGCCGGCCCGGTCGCTCCAGTGCTGCCGCGCATTGCCGACGCTGGCTGGCAGCTTACCCGCGTGGCGCGCAATGTGTATGCGGGTTTGGGACATGGACAAAGTTAACAGCCCTAGCTCAGCGCAATACCGAGCGCAAAGAGCGCTCCGAAAAGAAAAAGCCCACGTGCGCTTGCTACCAATAAAGCATTGAGATCCCGACCGGTTTTTTCGCGCAATTGTCCAAACAGCGAGAACGAAAGTGGCGCGGTGAGCAAGGGCAAGAGCACCGGCCATTTGCACCAGCCGAGAACCAACATCGTGACGGGAGTTGCATGAGCCAGCGCCAGCAATACACCGTACTCGATCACTCCAGCATTGCGCCCCCAGCGCACCGCCAGGGTGCGTTTGCCCGATTTCACGTCGGTTGAAATGTCGCGCACGTTGTTCACCACCAGGATCGTCGTCGCCAGCGCTCCAATGGGGACTGCGGCCGCCCACGCAAGGGCTGGCACGCTCCCAATCTGAACAAAGGCGGTTCCGCACACTGCAATCAACCCAAAGAAGACGAAAACGAACACATCGCCTAACCCGTGATATCCCAATGGATAGGGCCCAGCCGTGTAGGCCATAGCACTCGCGATCGAGAGCAGCCCAATCGCAACGATCGCCGGCCCCGCGAGCACGACCAGGTGCAATCCGATCGCGGTGGCCAGGGCGAACGCGACCGCCATTCCCCAATACAATTGAGTGACGGTAAGTAGCCCCAGCTGAGCAGTGCGCGGCGGGCCGAGACGTTCAGTCGTATCGCTGCCCTTTTTGAAATCGAACGCGTCGTTCGTCAGGTTCGAACCAATTTGAAGGCAGATGGCGCCGAATAAGGCGCTCAGGGCCGGATCGAGGTTGAAATGCCCCACGGCGCGGGCACACGCCGTACCGACCAACACCGGCGTCACCGCAGCAGTCAGTGTCGCCGGCCGCACAGCGAGCACCCACGCC
>DATJEQ010000426.1:0-5306 GCA_035496495.1 Polyangiaceae bacterium | reverse complement strand
AATCGCCCTGAGTCAGCCGCACCATCGCGTAGAACGCATCCGCGCCGCGCATGGTGCCCCACAGCGCGTTGAAGATCGCACCTTCCACAAAGTGGATCTCACCGCGCTCCTTGGCCGCGGTGATCTTGAGCGATCCCGTCTTTCGCCCATGCCACAACACTTGGACAATTTCCGGCAATCCCATTTCTTGCAGCGAGCCGCTCACGCCGCGACTGACACCCGAGCGCGCCTCGCGCTCCATGATCGTCTTCAACTTGACCACCAGCAACTCGGCCGAAACGGGCTTAGTCACGTAATCCGCCGCCCCCAATTCGATGGCCTTTTGCGCATCCTTGCTCCCCTTACGGCTCGTGACGATGATCCAAGGCACCTTCGCTCCCCAGTCGGCTTTGCGCGCTTGCGCGAGCAACGCGAAGCCGTCCGTGGGCGACAAATCGAGCTCGCTCACCACCACATTGGTCTCGCCGCGCTGCAAAATCTTGATCGCCTGTTCTGCACTGCGTGCAATCTCCACTTCGAAGCCCTGCTCAACGAGCCGCAATTCGAGCACGGTTGTCTCTTCCGGATCTGGATCGATCACCAACGCCAAATGACGATTCGCCAGCAAGCGGGCGCGCAAATCCTCACCGCTCACCGTCTGACGGAACAGATCCACCAAATTGGGATCAAAAATTGATCCCTTGTAACGCGCCAAAACCTCGCAGGCCTGCGGCGGCTTCAACTCTTTGCGAAATGGATTTTTCGGATTTTGAGTCAGGTCAGCGTACGTATCGGCGATCGCCAAAATGCGCGACCCAAGCGGGATCTCTTTGCCCGCGGCGTTACCCGGCAAGCCCTTGCCGTCGAAGCGCTCATACATATTGCCGATCGCTTCGCGTGCTTCTACCGGCAATTCGACTGACTCCATCAAGCGCAATGGCGCGGTGTGGGATTTTTCACCCGCCTTGCGGTGTCCTTCGTACTCCGAAACATTGAGCGCAGTCAGGTGATAGGCGCTCATCTTGCCAATGTCGTGCAGGTAGGCCGCCATGCAGTACGCGGCGACCTTGACTTCGCTGAGCCCAATTCGTTCGGAAAGCTTGCGCACCAAGCGCGCCACTTGTGCGGAATGTCCGCGCAAATCCGCGCGCGTGCTTTCCAATAAACTCACCAGCACATTGAGCGTTTCCAAATACGCTTCGTTGGCAATGCCGCCGCGCACGGTGGAAGCGCTCCCGCCTTTAGCCAACTCCTCGGGGCTGATCACGCGCTCCCTACGGCCTTCATCGGCCAAGGAAGTGACCAGCGACTCTTCGCTCACCAAATTGCGCTCAAACACATTGAGCATGGTGGAAAATTGCGCGTGCGCGCTCTTATCCAACGTTGCAAACGCGTGGATGTCCCCGCCGTAGCTCTTGTTGATCGCGGCGCGCACCGCTAACGGGCGCCCCACGAACGCGAGCACTTTGCGTGCGCCCGACGCCAACTGCACCGCACTGATCATCGTCGCGTTGTCTGGATCAGGCGTGACCACGCTGAGCGTCCCCGCGTTGGGGTCGTACATGACGGGGAAGACGGTTTCTTGTTCCGCCATCTTCTTCGGAACCTTTTCCAACGTTGCGCGGTCGATCTCCGCTTTGGCCAGCTTGTCCGTCGAAACGAAACGCGTTCGATGCAAGGCTGCCAAATATTTCAGCAGCGTCGCTTCATCCACCGCATTGATGTCGAGCAGCGCCTCTTCAATCCGCCCGCCCATCAAGTGGTGGTGGTTGAGCGCAGCCTCCTGCTGTTCGGCGGTGATGACCCCGTCAGCAGCGAGTTTCTGCGGAAGGCGCTGGTTGCCGGTCGGATGCATCCGTTCTGAGTCACTAGCCTAGCAGGGGGAAGGCGGCGCCGTGCAGTGGGTCTAAGGCAAAGCCGGCCAGCGCGCCGCCAGGCCGGATCCCCCATGAATTTGGCCGTCGGCCACGGCCTAACCCCTCTTCCATATGTTCGAGTTCCGACGAGGCTGAAGTCGGAACTCCGGCGCTCCCAGGCAGAAGCCGGCCCAACTTGACTCATGAGCGGTCGGCGGCTACTAGTCTCGCCCCCTTGGCTCCGCTCCAGGGGCCTAAAAAGCCATGCGTACCTACGTCGCCAAACCAAAAGAGGCCCAAGCCGCCCGTAAGTGGTGGGTCATTGACGCCAAAGGCCAGCCTTTGGGCCGTCTTGCCAGCAAGGTTGCAACCCTGCTGCGCGGGAAGCACAAGCCCACTTTCACCACACATGTAGACACCGGTGACTTCGTGATCGTGGTCAACGCGGCCCAAGTGAAGGTGACCGGCAAGAAGGCTACCGACAAGGTGTACTTCAGCCACAGCGCCTATCCCGGCAACCTGCGCCAGCAGACTTTCCAAGAAGTCATTGCCAAGCGACCGGAAGTGCCGATTCAAAAAGCCGTTCGCGGCATGTTGCCCATCAACTCGCTGGGGCGTCAGATGATCAAGAAGCTGAAGATCTACGCGACCGCTGAGCACCCGCACGCCGCGCAAAATCCGCAGCTGCTGGCGAGCAAATAAGATTTACCTGCATTTTAAAGAGAGCACGATCAAGACATGGCTGAAGCAACAGCATTTTACGCAACCGGCAGGCGCAAGACGGCAATTGCCAAAGTGTGGCTCAAGCCCGGTGGCAAGGGTGGCCTTGAGGTCAACGGCGCAACCGATGAAACCTACTTCGAGCGCGCCTCTTCGCGCATGATCGCTCGCCAGCCGCTTGAGTTGCTGGAGCTGGAAGGCAAGTACGACATCCGCGCTGCCGTTAGGGGCGGCGGGCACGCGGCACAAGCCGAAGCCGTGCGCTTGGGAATTGCGCGTGCTCTGGTCGCGGAGAATCCGGATCGCCGACGCGATCTGCACAAGGCCGGACATTTGACCCGCGACTCGCGCAAGAAGGAGCGCAAGAAGTACGGTCAGCCCGGTGCTCGCAAGCGCTTCCAGTACTCAAAGCGTTGAGGGTTCGTTCGCTCGTACAGGGCGCCCGGAGATCTCGGCCACCTGCGCGGTTTGGCCTGCGCTCCGGTGCTCACGTACGTGAGTACGCTCCGCTCCGGTGCTCGCCCAAACCGCACAGCTGACTCGAGCTTTCCGGGCGGGCTGCTTGAAATGCGCTCGCCTTGGAGGATTTGCGGGTGTGGTTGCCGCGGAGGCAAAGGGATCGTTACAATTTGGAGTTAGTCATGGTCGAAAGTCTGAAAGTCGGGATTGTGGGTGCGGCCGGGTACACCGGGCTGGAACTGATCCGTCTGATTTACGGGCACCCGCGTCTGAAGCTCCATTGGGTGGCCGCTCAGAGCAACGCGGGCAAAACACTCGGGCAAGTGGCCCCCGCGCTGCAAGGCGTTGCGGGAATTGGCGAGCTGCGCCTCGAGAACTTCACCCCTGCCATGTCCAAAGATCTGGCAGCAAAGCTGGACGTCGTGTTCTGCGCATTGCCGCATGGTGCGAGCAGTGAGGCAGTTGCTGCGCTCCATGGGGCGGGGCTCATCGTCGTCGATCTCTCCGCCGATTTTCGCTTGCATGATTTGAGCACGTACAAGCAGTGGTACGGCGAGCACCATGCTGAGGGCCTGCTGGCCAAAGCCGTGTACGGGCAACCCGAATTGCACCGCGCACAACTGAAAGGCGCAAAGTTAATCGCCGCGCCAGGCTGTTACCCCACGAGCGCTATTCTTCCATTGGCGCCCCTGCTCGCTCAGCGATTGATCGAACCAGGCGGCATTGTCGTCGACTCGAAGAGCGGTGTCAGCGGCTCGGGGCGCACCCCCAAGGCCTCCACCCATTTGCCGGAAGCCAGCGAAGGCATCCGTCCGTACAGCGTCGCCGGGGTGCACCGACACACGCCGGAAATTGAACAGGAATTGAGCGCCGTGGCGGGCGAACCCATTCGAGTCACCTTCACCCCGCAACTCGCGCCCTTCACGCGCGGCATTCTGACCTGCACCTACGGGAAAGCGCGCGCGGGCACCACACTGGAAGCCTGCCGAAACGCCGCGCTCTCGTTGTACAAGAGCGGGCTCGTCACCGTGCTTGAGCCAGGCCTGTTGCCCGACACGCTGTGGGTGCGCGGTTCGGCGCGCGCTCAATTGACGTACGCTCTCGACGAACGCACCCAAATGGTGCTCGGATTCTGCGCGATCGACAATCTAGCCAAAGGCGCATCCGCCCAAGCGATCCAAGCCCTCAATGTAGCGCTGGGTTGGGAAGATGGGCTGGGGCTGCCGCAGATCGCGCAATTCCCTTAGAACGCTTCATTCCACGCCTCCGCTCAACGCACTTTCAAGGAGGCGAAGCGCGGACTGGCTGAAATCCACAACGAACCGGTAGACGGTTCTGGTGTCCGGCACTTACAGGCCCCATCGCTGTGCTAGGTTTGCCCTGCTACCCTTCCTAGGATCATCAGGTGCCTGAACTCTTCCGGTTGCACAGTGAATTCAAGCCCACGGGAGATCAACCGCAGGCCATCCAAACGCTGATCCAGGGGCTGCGCGCCGGCAAACGCGCACAGACGCTACTGGGCATCACCGGAAGCGGCAAGACGTTCACCGTCGCCAACGTGATCGCCCAGTGGCAAAAGCCAACACTGATCCTCGCACCCAACAAGACACTCGCGGCGCAGTTGTATGGGGAGATGCGCGATCTCTTCCCCGAAAGCGCGGTGCGCTATTTCGTCAGCTACTACGATTATTACCAGCCGGAAGCATACGTTCCTTCAACGGATACCTTCATTGAGAAGGATTCGACTATCAACGATCAAATCGACCGCATGCGGCACGGAGCGACACAGGCCCTGTTGTCGCGGCCCGACGTGATCATCGTCGCCAGTGTCAGCTGCATTTACGGCATTGGCTCAGCGGAGAGTTATCACGGTCTTTTGATTGAAATTGTGCGCGGGGAAGAGCTGCGACGCGACGAGCTGCTGCGACGGCTGGTCGACATTCAATACGAACGCAACGACATCGATTTTCACCGAGGCACCTTTCGTGTGCGCGGCGACGTAGTCGAGATTTTTCCCGCCTACGAAGAAGCACTAGCAGTGCGTGTCGAATATTTTGGCGATGAAATTGAGGCGATTCACGAAATCGATCCACTGCGCGGCCGCATTCTGAGCAAGGTGGATCGCTACGCGCTGTATCCCGGCTCACACTACGTCACACCGCACGATCAGATGCAAAAAGCGATCGGCACAATTCGCGCCGAACTACGCGAGCGCTTGGATTACTTCGACAAGCAGGGTCGCTTCTTGGAGAAACAGCGCCTAGAACAGCGTACCAGTTACGATTTGGAAAT
>DATJEQ010000425.1:0-10138 GCA_035496495.1 Polyangiaceae bacterium | reverse complement strand
CGGCGATGAGGCCCTGGGCATGGTGGAATCTTTCGGCCCCGACGTTGTGCTCACGGATGTGCGCATGCCCAAGATGGGGGGTCTCGATCTGCTGACCACCCTGCGCGCCAAGGGCAGCGACGCCACCCTGATCGTGATGAGCGCGTACGGCAACGTCGATCAAGCCATCGATGCCATGAAGGCGGGAGCCTACGACTACATCCAAAAGCCGTTCAAGCCCGACGAAGTGGTGCTCGCGCTGCGCAAGGCTGAAGAGCGCGAAATCTTGCGCCGCGAGAACCGCGCGCTGCGCGCCGAGATCCGCAAAGAGTTCCAGTTCCAATCCATCTTGGCCAAGAGCGCCGCAATGCAAGCGATCTTTCGCACCATTGCCAAGATTGCGGATTTCAAGACCACCGTGTTGGTTAGCGGCGAAAGCGGTGTGGGTAAGGAACTGGTGGCGCGTGCGGTGCACGACGGCGGTAATCGTCAAGGCAAACCGTTCGTCGCGATCAATTGCGGGGCCATTCCAGAAAATTTGTTGGAGAGCGAATTGTTCGGGCACAAAAAGGGTGCCTTCACTGACGCCAATCAAGATCGCAAAGGCCTCTTTGAACAGGCCCACACCGGCACGTTGTTCCTAGACGAGATCGGAGAGCTGCCTTTAGGGCTGCAAGTGAAGCTGCTACGCGTGCTCGAAGAGAGCAGCATTCGGCGTGTGGGCGAGAGCCGCGATATTTCGGTTGATGTGCGCATCGTGGCTGCGACGCACCGCGACCTGCAGGCAGAGACACAGGCCGGCCGCTTCCGCGAAGATCTCTATTATCGCTTGAACGTGCTCCAGATCCACATCCCGCCGCTGCGCGAGCGCAAGGACGACATCCCACTTCTGATCGATCACTTCATTGCCCGCAACAACGCCCGACTGGGTACCCAGATCCGCGGATTTGACGGAGAAGCGCGACGACTCCTCTATGAGTACGCTTGGCCCGGGAATGTGCGCGAATTGGAGAACACCATCGAGCGGGCCATGGTGCTGGCCGATGGTGAGCAGATCATTGCCGGCGATTTGCCGGATCGCATCCGTGAGGCCCAAGATCAGGTGAAGATGCAGCTCAACAGTGGGGAGCTGAGCATCAAGAAGATGACCCGGGTTATTGAGGAGATCCTGATCCGGCGGGCGCTCCAACAGACCAAGGGCAACCGCACGCGCGCCGCCGAAGTGCTGGAGATCAGCCACCGCGCCGTGTTGTATAAAATCAAAGAATATCAAATCACGGATCTCTGAACCCCGATCAATCCGCGTGTTTTAGGCTTTATTCGGGGGTACTTGATGCCCGGGCCCTGCCTCGGTTACCCTGCCGCCCATGATGAAGCTGAGGTCGGCGTCTTGGGCGGTTGTGGCAGTGGGGTTGAACTCGTTGGGGTTCTGCATGTTGGGCTGTAGCGGATCTTCTGGGTCCACTGACCACGTGCTGACACCTGATGAGCGCTTGAACGCGGAAGAGAAGGAAGCGTACCAGTCCGAACAAGCCAAGAAGAAGCGCCAGGCCGAGGAAGGTGAGGAGCCGATCGATGAGACGCCAGCGCCCAAGCCGTTCGACCAGAAGCACACCGAGATGGAGTTGGAGCGTGCCACACGCAACGCGGAGAGCTGCACCGGGGTGGTGACGGATTCAAAGGAGCGAGGTGCCACCACCGTCAGTTTGGTGTTCTCGAACGAGGGTAAGGTTTCGCAAGCGACCATCCCACCTCCCTTTGAAGGGACGCGCCTCGGTGATTGCGTTTTGAACGCGTACAAGGCCGTGCTGGTGCCGCCCTTCGACGGGTCGGATCATCCCATGACTTGGGATCTGACGCTCAAGGATCCTCCGGACCAACCCGCAGCGTCGACCAAGAAGAAAACCAAAAAATAACGCGAGGCTAGAGGAACCAAACGCCGAGTACGAGCAGCGCGGTTGCTAGGGCGACCGACAGCACAGCGGCGATTTCCCATGCGCCCGTTGAGGCATCGACGGTGCGCAGCTCCAACGCGGCAAACCCGCTACTCGTCCGCTTGCGTCCGCCGATCGCCAGGTTGGCTGCTTGCAGTGCGTGGTCGATGGGGGGTTGCTCCATGAAGCGGGGCATATCGCACGTCCAATTGCGGCTGGGAATACGGTAGGTTTGCTCAGGTGGTGCGCACTTTGCCGGAAGTCTTCCACCACTCCAAATAGCGGCGCTGAACCTCTTGTAGCGGCCCTGCAGCGAGTGTTTCACGGTAGCCAAAATCGTGCTGCGCCAGATCCCTCAATTCCGCGAAGGCAGTACGGCGCAATTCAACGGCGGGGTGCCCCAGGGCTTGCACCAACCACTCCACTCGACCCTTATCGCCGTTGGTTTGCCACCACGATTCCCAGGCGGCTGAGTCGGCCCCGAAGTCCTGGCACACCAAGCCGCGCAACGCCCACTGCGCCGGTTGCGCCACGGCAGGATTGTTGCCGAGCAAGCGCAGCAGGCGCGGCACGGCGGCCTCCAGCTTGAGCTCAACCAGCGCTTGCAACACGCCCAGCCGATCGTCATCAGACAAGGCGCCATTTTGCAGCAACGTGCACAAGGCGTCGGCCACCGCCGTGCGCAGGTCGGGCTTCTTCGTTAGCTCACTCGCACTGCGCAGCGCAGCGCGCGCAACTTCGGGATCCTCGTCCAACAGCCGCCGGCAGATCGCTTCGACACTCGCCGAAGAAGGCAATTCAGCGAGTAGCAGTGTGCTCCACATGCGAATTTGTGGATCGCCATCCCCAGTGCGCGCCACGACAAAGGGGATCGCCGCTTCGCCCATGCGCGAAAGAATGTGCAGCAACGGACCGCCCTCCGATGCTGGGCGGTCTTTCGAATTAGCAAGGAGAATGGGCCCGGGGAATTGAGCAATAACGCGCGCAATGGCGCTCACACCCAGCGCGATCAGATCTTCTTCGACGGCGGTGTTCCCTGCGAGCAATTGACTCAGCAAAGTGTCCGCCTGGGCTTGCTGCCGCTGAAGGGCGGAAGTCGGTTCACTGGTTGCCTGCGGCGCCGAAGTACGCCGCGGCGGGCGCAGTGAGGTGTTGGCCACCGTTGCAGGCATTGGGTCGTCGGGGATTTCCCAGTCGTCTTCCACCACTTGATCGGGTGCACGCCGCCCTGGCGCATCAGCGAGCAACAAGAACGGTTTGGTGAGATTCCTATTCGGGGGAGGGCCGGGGACGACCGGCGTTCTGTTTCCCGGACCGAGCACCCCTTGCTCCGGTGTTGCCCAGGGCTGGGTAGCGGGTGGCGCAACGGACGGGGGCACATTGACCAACGGGGTCTGCCGGTTGGGCGTGTCGTTGCGCACGGCGGGTGAAGGGGTGGCAACGCGCGGCGCATTGCCGCCAGGGACCAAAACGCCTGCCAAGGCTTGAGCGCGTTGTTCCGCACTAGGAGCTGCAAAACGGGGGCGCGCCTTGACCGCGGCCATCATTTGCGCCGGCGTTGCGGAGCGGCCCTTTGGCTGTCGGCGTTGGGCCAAAATGCGTTCAAGCGAGGCGCTGACGAGTGGTGCAATGGAGAGCACATCGCCCACTTCGCTGAGTTCCACATCTTCCGTGCCCGCATCACCGTAAAGCAGCAGCACGCAGCGACCGCGCACCGAAACCGGAAGGATCAACACGCGCGCTTCGCTGGGGCGCATCAGATCGCTGGCCAGATTGAAGTCGAGCCCGGTCTTGGCCAAGTGCTGCAACGAGAAGGTGTTCTGATCGCGCGCCCGCGACAGAGAGCTCTCAATGTCGAGGGGCACGCCAATCGCAGTAATTCCCTCTCGATCCAAACCCGGACCAGCGGCCTCGCGCCCTTCAGCAATGTCCCCGTGTACCGCGAACAACGCGGCGTACTCAAAATACTGCGCTGCGAAGTCGAAGAACGCGGCGAGCACCTCCGAGGTGGAAGCCGCACCGCGCAGATCTTCCTCGGCAAGGGCAGCGGTGTACGGGCCACGGTGGCGCTTGGGGCGCATGGATTTGTTCGTGCCTGCTGCGAGCGAAACGGACTTTGGAGTAGGGCGTGTTCCGACGCCCTGCGCGCTGGGCTTGCTCAGGCGCGGGGCTAGTGAGGGGCGATCCAGCGTGCGCGCCGGCGCCTGGGAAGTGATCACGGGCGCCGGTGAAGGCGTCATCTGATGATCGGAAAGTGAAAATCCTTGTAGGGTCGCCGTGCGCGCTGAGAGCCCGGGCAGGCCAACTTTTGCTGGTTCCGGGGTCATAGGCTGGTGTGCGGGGGGGCGCGATTGGGGAGCCACGCCGGGCTGGGTTGGGCGCCGAGGGGGCTCGCTTTCAGGAATACCCAATGAGGGCACGCTGGGGGGACTGGGCAGCGCTGAAAACGTCGCGTGCTCTGCGGGCGGCGCCGCGCTGGGCGAAGGGTCGTCGCGACCTTCTAATCTGGCCAGGGCGCGCAGCTGGCGCCGTTCCAGGGGAATGCCGTAATCGCGTGCCAAAGCCTGACGGATACGTAGCGCTGGCGTGTACTTCTGCACGACAGAGCCGTGACCCAAGCGCGTGATTTCATCGAGCGCGCTGTAACTCAAGGGTTCACTCACCGCGAGCGTCAGGGTGGGACCGTCCGCCGCAAGGGGGAATACGCCAAACCGTGAAGCCGTGGTTCGGGGCACGCTCGCCAGTATCGCGTCCGACGCAATAGGCAGTGGACCGGCGGCCAAGGGCGCGAGGTTCACGGCGCTCGCGATCACTTGGATCAGTTTCGCTTCGTCCACCATCGTCACCTCCACCAGGCTGGTGGGCAGGTCGGCACCGTACAGCGCTTGCCGCGCCAGCGCGCGATCCACATCTGCAAGGGTCGCAATGTTGTTCTGGATCAGAGCAGCTGCAAGGGGGGACATCGGGGGAACTTAAGCCAGGGGCGAAGGTTATGGGGCTCTGGGAGCTTGCGCCAGTGTCATGGCACTATGGGCCATTTATCAGGGGAAATTCCCCATTTCGCGGGTTAACGCACTAGTTGACCAGGAACGACCGCGCGCCCGCCCTGATCTCCAGGTGCAGGTGATCGTGGTGGTGACGATCGAAATGTGGCGACAACATGTAGTGAAAGATTCGCTGATCGGCCAGCTCGCACACAATGCTGATCAATTCGCGCCCCCTGCGCGGTTCCAGCTTGCGGGCATCGACGCCGCACGTCTTGCTGCCAATGGCTGCAGCCCAGTGGTGCCCTACAGAAAGCCACTCGCCGTCGCGCTTCTTCATTGCTCCCAGGTCGATCGCCATCCCGCCGGGGTGGCGATTTTGGGCCAGACTGGGATCTTCAAGAGTCGTTCCCGGAGGGCGGTACAGCGTGAAATGAATCACCTCCGTGATGTCGTGCAAGGCCAGGATTTTGCAGAGCTCATCGAGCGCAATGGCCAAGCGCGCGTCGAGGATCTCGTAAGGTGTGGTGGCCCGCTCCGCTTCCGGTAGGCTTGAATGGATGAAAACGCCGTGCAAAGGCCCGGCGAGCCGAATGGGAGATCGAACGCCAGCGACGGGGACCGCCTCCTTTCGATAGGGAATTTGACGGCGAGCGAGTTCAGCAATCGCTTGTTCGTCGCTGAGGTTCGCGGTGCGGTAGGCAAAGGTCGCTTCCGCTTCATGGGCTGGCGGGATCACCAGGTAGGGGTTTTCCGCCTGAACGACGCGGACAGACGCGGTGATCAACAGGCCTGCCAAGATGGCCGAGGCCCGCAAACCCGCGCGACTTATTGCACTCGAATTGCCTTCCTTGGGGCTTGTTTCCCTGGGGTGCACAATCCAACCCATGCCAGGGGGCGGGGGCGTTTGCAACAAGTCGCGCTCGCTCGCGAAGACAAGTGTCCTAGGCCGCGTGCTCTTCCTCCGGCACAACGGGTCGATTGTTGTCCAACAGCCCCGCTCGCGTCGCTTCAACCAGCGCGCTGTGCAGCTCAGACTGCGCCGCCAAGGCCTCGCGCGCTTTCTCCCGTCCATGCGCAAAGTTCTCACCTTGGAATGCCAGGTGATTTCCAGTTTTCTCCACCGTACCGACAGCGAGTGCGGCATCCAGTAGGTCGCTCAACGGGTCGATACCCGAGCCCCAACGGATGTCGAATTCGGCTTCGGTAAAGGGCTGTGCGCATTTGTTCTTCACCACTTTGACTCGCGTGCGGTTGCCCACGACTGTTTCCCCCACGCTGACCTTGCCAATGCGGCGCACATCCAGGCGCACGCTGGCGTAGAATTTGAGTGCGTTGCCCCCAGTGGTTGTTTCTGGATTTCCGAAAACCACCCCAATCTTTTGACGCAGTTGGTTGATGAAGATCAGCGTGGTGTCGCAGCGGTTGCTCGCTCCGGTGAGCTTGCGTAGGGCTTGACTCATGAGGCGAGCGTGCAGCCCCATGTGAGAATCCCCCATGTCGCCTTCTAGCTCCGCCCGAGGCACCAGCGCGGCGACCGAATCGATCACTACCAAATTCACCTCTTCCGAACGCACCAGCGCCTCAGCAATTTCAAGCGCTTGCTCACCGCAGTCGGGTTGAGAAACGAGCAGGTTGTCCATGTCGACGCCAATGGCGCGCGCGTAACGCGGGTCAAAAGCGTGTTCCGCGTCGATGAATGCCGCCACGCCTCCGGCCTTTTGCACGCTGGCGATCGCGTGCAGAGTGAGCGTCGTTTTGCCGCTCGATTCGGGCCCATAGATCTCGACGATTCTGCCTTGAGGGTAACCGCCGATCCCAAGCGCGCGGTCCAATTGCAGTGAGCCAGTGGGTATGACGGGGGTGTGACCGGTTTCCGTTGCGCCCATGAGCAGCACGGCGCCTTTGCCGAAATCTTTTTCAAGATCGGCGACCAGTCGTTTGAGGGATTTGTTGGGTTCTGACATTTAGATGTTCTCCTGATAGGGCAAGTTGCGATTGGCGACTTGTCTCTTGGCTCGCCTCGCACGAGGCGTGCCGAGCCGTTTTCGGCCAACAATTGGGGCTTGGTCTCCGGCGGATGCGTGGCGAAGGTGGCGAATTGCGACGCCCGCCATTTGCGACGAATCCAAATTGGCGAAGAAAAGTTCGCCATCCGATCCGCCATGGCGCCACCACCTTTGACGGCAGTCGTTGCACCGGATTTCAAACGGCATCGTCGTTGCTTTGGGGTGTGATATGTCCGCTGTTGCCTCAGTCACCACCATTGCCGGAAAACCCCTTGGAATCGCAGCTGCACACGCCAGCGGCTTAATTGGGCTGGATGCCTATGGCGTGCAGGTCGAAGTATGCTGCACGCGGGGCCCTGCATTTTTTCAAATGGTGGGGTTGCCGGAAGGTGCGGTTCGCGAATCCAGAGTGCGGGTCGCCAGCGCCCTCTCGCGTATGGGAGTATTGCTCGATGAATACGCGATTACAGTGAACCTGGCGCCCGCTGATATCAAGAAGACGAGCACCGCCTTAGATTTCGCGTTGGCCATTGGTATCTTGGCTTCGTTGGGGCGCATTCCGCCGCATCGCTTGGATTCCACGCTGCTCTTGGGTGAATTGTCGCTCGACGGCGGGTTACGGGCTGTGCGCGGCGTATTGCCGCAGCTTCAGGGTGCAATGCAGCGCAAACTCGCGGTGGCCATCGTGCCCAGCGCGAATGGGGCGGAGGCGGGTCTGGTCCAAGGCCTGTCCGTGTTCAGCGCGGACACACTGCAAGCGGCGGTGGATCATTTGCGCGGCGATCGCTCATTGGGCAAGGTGGCGCCCACTGTATTGAGTTTGAGCGATGATCAATGCGGTGGCGGCGATCTCAAATATGTGCGCGGACAGAACAGCGCGCGTCGCGCCATGGAGGTTGCGGCTTCAGGGGGGCACAATCTGTTAATGATCGGGCCGCCCGGTGCGGGAAAAACGCTGCTCGCTCGTTTGTTGCCAACAATTTTGCCGCCGCTCAGTTTCGAAGAAGCACTGGAGACCACTGCGGTATTCAGCGTTGCGGGCTTGGTGCCCTCCGAGCAAGGTGTAATCACGACGAGGCCATTTCGCGCGCCGCACCACTCCGTGAGTGACGCGGGGCTGGTGGGCGGCGGCAGTATCCCGCGCCCCGGGGACGTCAGTTTGGCGCACAATGGGGTGTTGTTCTTAGATGAGCTGGCCGAATTCCGTCGCAGCGCATTGGAGGCACTGCGCCAGCCATTGGAAGATGGCCAAGTCGTGATCGCGCGGGCGCGCGGCACGCTCACATTTCCAGCTCGGCCCATGTTCGTGGCGGCGCTCAACCCGTGCCCGTGTGGCTATTTCATGCACCCTACGCGTCACTGCCGCTGCACGCCGATGCAAATTCAACGCTACCGCATGCGCCTTTCAGGGCCGCTGCTGGATCGGTTGGACGTGCACGTCGCGCTGATGCCGGTGGAGGTAAATAGTCTAATTTCCGGCGTGGCAGCCGAAGATTCCGCCACTGTGCGGGAGCGTGTGACTGCAGCACGTGAGGTGCAGCTGTTGCGCTTCAGGAAAGGTGAGGTGCGGGCGCGCAGCAACGCCGAATTGGGGTCCACTGATTTGGAGAAAGTGGCGGTGCTCGATGGTGCTAGCCGTCGGTTGATTGAATCAGCGGTGGAAACGCTGGGATTGAGCGCTCGCGCTTACACCCGGATCCGCCGTGTCGCGCGAACAATTGCCGACTTACAGGCAAGCGAGCGCATTCACAGCGCCCACATAGCCGAAGCCATTCAAGGCAGGCTGCTCGATCGCGAGCAGCGGGCCTATTAGCACGCGTTATTTGACGATTTCCTTGATGCAGTTGGCTTTGCAGCCATCGCCATTGACGCGATTTCCGTCGTCGCAGGTCTCGGGCGGATTCTGCACGACTTGGTCGCCACAGCGGGGCCCCAGCTTGCAGCCCGGAGCGCACCCACCGTACATCGCGGCGAACACGCCATCGTCGCATTCCTCGTGCTCGGGTTGAACAATGCCATCGCCGCAGCTAGGCCCGTTCACGCAGCCCGGTGCGCAGCCGCCATAGGTGCTCAGGTTTACGCCGTCGTCGCATTGTTCATTGGTCGCATCGACATTGCCGTCGCCGCATGACGGGCCGCGTTTACACATCGTGGTGCAGCCATTGTAAGCGGTGTCGCTGTTCATCGCCCCGTTGTCGCATTCCTCGTCTGGCGTGACCACACCGTCGCCGCACACGCTGGTGCACTCGCTCTTGGCTTTGACGAAACCGGTGATGGACAGATTGAAATTCGACGCCACCGCTTGACGCTCGGCGTGGAAGATCGCGATCTCGTAAACATTGCCCGGCACGATGCCCAGGGTGCGCGAGGTCGTGGTGCACATGGCGCACCCGGCCGTACCGTCGGCATTGAGCACCATCGTGCGTGTCGTTGCGCCGTGCTTGCTTCCAATGGCCAAGCCCAGCTTGCCGTTGACGTACACGAAGAGATCGTCGTCACCCTGGAATGTCAGCGACTCACCACCCTGGAATTGGAACCACTGACGCACTTCGCTCGTGAAGCCAAAATTGTGAGTGCCGGGGCCGGCCAATTCGTCGCCAGTCATCACCCAGCCCTTGCCATCGAAGGGAAAGAATGCGCCCGGATTGAATGAGTAGACTCCCGCAGCGCCCATCAACACCTCGGGCACAACCAGGGTTTGATTCACATCCGGCGTATCGCGGTACCAATAAAAGAAGGGGTCTACGTTGGGGTGCCCCGCGAGCGGGTGGTTGGGGTGGGTTGAGCGCTGACAGCCGTTCATGCCGCCGCAGGCGGTCGACCCGGGCCCATTGTCTCGATCCAAACAAGAATCGCCGGCAGGGTCGGTGTAATCCACGTCCGGGACGCAGGCCGGGGCCGCCGGCAACGCACAGGCGAGCGAGTTGGTGGGCTTGCCCTCCGTATCCAGCGTGTCGTTGGTCATGTTTTCCAGCACCGCGCCTAGGCAACCATTCTGGAAATCTGGATGCCGCTGCATCGCGGCTGTTTCCGGTGGGACGATGACGCCACTGGGGTACGCGATGAAATCGCGGAAGGTGAACGGAATCGTGATGCTGGGGGGCAGCGCTTGCTGCACCAGGTTGCACATGTAACCTGGCTCAACGGTGCAGGTTGAAGAGCAACCGTCGCCATCCAGTGTATTGCCGTCGTCACAATCTTCGTTGTCAGTGGGCAGAATTAAGCCGTCGCC